>NZ_JBSGJZ010000040.1:0-70005 GCF_053605825.1 Saccharopolyspora sp. NPDC003752
GGAGCGGGTCGAGGCGGCGGATCTGGATCTGGTGGAGATCAACGAGGCGTTCGCGGCGGTGGGGATCGCGTCGATGCGTGCGTTGGGTGTTGATGGGGATCGGGTGAACGTCAATGGTGGTGCGATCGCGTTGGGGCATCCGATCGGGATGTCGGGTGCGCGGTTGGCGTTGCATTTGGCGTTGGAGTTGAGGCGTCGTGGTGGTGGGGTTGGTGCGGCGGCGTTGTGCGGTGGTGGTGGGCAGGGTGACGCGCTGATCCTCCGCGTACCGACAGCCTGACGGGCGAAAAGCCCGCTGACATGTGCGGAAAGCCCATGTCAGCGGGCTTTTTCGGCTGGGGCCGCCGAGTCAGCGGCGCCAGGGCGATACCGTCGCGTGCCTCCTCCGACGACGCGGGCCGAGGCGAGTGATCACGACGCTCCGCGTCATGTGCCCGGGGCGGGTCTGGCGGCTGCGTTCAGGGCCGCCGCCAGGGTCATCAGGCCGCGTGCGGTGCGGGGGTTGGCTCCGGTGAGGTTCGCGATCCGGGAGAGCCTGTTGTCGATCGTGTTCGGGTGGACGTGCAGCCGACCCGCGGCCCGGCTCCGGTTGAAGTCGGCGGCGAAGTAGACCCGCAGCGTCGCCAGCAGGTCCGGCTCCTGGTCCAGCTCATCCACTATGGACAAGAGGTGTGGCAGCGCCGCGCTGTCGTGGCGGAGCTGGTACTCGAACAGCAGGTCTTCGAGCACGGCCACGTCGCCGGGCGTGCCCAGTCGAACGAGGCGCTGGGCCTGGTCCGCGGCGGCCGGGACGGCGGAACGGTCTCCGGCGTGCGCGAATCCCGCCGTCACGTCGACGCCGATGACCCGCTGCAGCCGGCCTACCGCGGACCGCGCTGCCACCAGGTCGGCGGTAGCGCGATCGGCAGCGGAGGGGAGGAGGACCAGGCCCCCGTCCGGTTCCAGCGCGATGAGGGCGTCGTCGGGCAACGAGCGGGTCAATTCGTCGGTGAGCCGGTGGACCTTGCGTCGTCCGGCGAGGCGGCGCCCGGCCGTGTTGTCAACGGATTCGGATGGCTCTGGGGCGAACTGGAGAGCGAGGACCGCGTAGCCGTCGGCCGGCTTGATGTCGACGCGGCCGGCTGACCCGTCGCGGGCCTCGCCGCTCACCAACGCGTGCACCGCGGCGCGCATGGTCTCCCGCTCCTCGCTGCGCACCGCCTGGTATTCGTCTTGGTGCGCTTGGAATCCGACGTGCATGGTGCGGTGCAGGCAGCGCAGCAGAGCGGCTGCCGCGGCCGCAGGCGGCTCGCCGCCCGCGAGGCGTGACACTTCGTCCCACAGCGCTTCGGCGCCCACCAGGTAGGCGTCCATGAGGTCGGTGACGGGCAGCCCCTCCGCGCCGCGCTCCCCACCCCTGTCCCGGAAGAGCTGCAGCTCGTCGTCCCGCGGCTCCCGCTCCTGCTTGACCATGCGCACGTAGAGCCGGCCGAACTCGCGGCTGCTGTGCGCCATGTGGCGGCGGAGGTGCTCGGGGACATCGCCCTGGTAGAGCGGTGACGCGGCGGCGTAGGCACGGATCGCGCGATCGGCGATCTCGGGCATCCGGTGTTCGAGCCGATCCCACAGATCCTGTGACATGCCACAGCACGCTAACCCAAATCCTGGGGAAAACGCGCTACCGGTGCGGCACCTGCCGGTTCAGGGTTGGGGCGAGGCACATGATCCCGAGGCCGCGGCCCCGACGAGAACGGAGCACGACCATGACGACGACGTCCCGGCCCCTCGACGGCGCGGTGTGCCTGGTCACCGGGGGTGGCCGGGGGATCGGCCGGGCAAGTGCCCTGGCCATGGCCCGCGCCGGAGCGGCCGTGGCGGTGGCGGCGCGGACCACCGCGCAGCTGGCCGACGTCGTCCAGGAGATCCGCAGCGAAGGCGGCACGGCGCTCGCCGTCAAGGCCGACATCACCGCACGCGACGAGTGTCGCGCGATGGTCGAGCGGACCGCTGCCGAACTCGGCAGGCTCGACGTGCTCCTGTGCAACGCCGGGGGAGGACTGACCGGGGGAAAGCTCGTCGACAGCGATCCCGAGGCCTGGGCCGGGACGGTGGTGCTCAACCTGACCAGCGTGTTCCACTGCTGCCAGGCCGCCATCCCCGTCATGGCCCGGCAAGGCGCCGGGAAGGTCCTGCTGATGGGCTCCGGGGCCGGGCACGCCGCCACCCCGGGCATGTCGGCCTACGCCGCCGCGAAGGCCGGGGCGTCCCAGCTCGTCCGGGTCCTCGCGCAGGAGGTCTGGCAGGCCGGCATCGACGTCAACGAGATCGTCCCGGGGCCGGTGGCCACCGAACTCACCAGTCCGCACTTCACCCTCGGTGAATCCCTCCGGGGCGCCAGGAGCGAGCGGGTCAAGGCGCCCGACGAGGTCGCCGAACTCGTCCTGTGGCTGGCGACCAGGCCGCACGGCGGGCCGACCGGCCAGACCTTCAGCCTCGCGCGACGACCGCTGTGACCACGTGATCGAAGCAGACGCGGGGACTTCCGGCCCTGTGCTCGGCCGCCCGGCGGGTTGCACCCTCGTGCTGTGCTCGGGTAGTGGTCGTTTTTCGGCCACCGCGAACCCGGCTTCGCGATGGCGAGGTTCGGCGGCCTCGCCCTGGGGAGGCGCGATGGCCCACTTGGCGCGAGACCGTGCAGCCGTGCTGCGAGGCATCGGGCTGGCGGGAGGTGTCCTGGCCTTCGCGACCGCGTGCGTCCCCGCTGGAGACGTCCCGGCCGGCAGCGGACCTGGAACACCCCCGCCACCGACGACGGCCCCGCCGGTCACCGGCGGACCCATTGCGGTCCAGACCCGCGAAGTGCCCAACCTCGGCGCCGTGCTCACGGGCCCGGACGGGCGCACGGTGTACCTGTTCGACAGGGATCGAAGCGACCAGCTGGCCTGCCTGGAGGCGTGCGCAGGCGATTGGCCGCCGCTGACCACGACCGCTCCGCCCATCGCGGGTCCGGCCGTGAACCCGGCCCTGCTCGCCACGACCCGGCGCCCGGACGGCAGCACGCAGGTCGTCTACAACGGGCACCCGCTGTACTACTACGTCGGCGATGAACTGGCGGGTCAGGCCAACGGCCAAGCCGTGAACTCCAACGGTGGCAACTGGTACGCGATCTCACCCGCGGGGAACCGCATCGGCGGGTAGGACGGCCGGGCGCCGGAGCAGGGGAGATGGGTTTGGCCTGCGCGGCGGCGCAGGCTGCGTCCCACACCGCAAGCGGCTGCCGCCGCTTGAAAACGACCGGCCGGGATCATTCGACGCGTGCGGGCGCCGCCTCTTCCTCACCGGGCAGGCGGATGTCGATGACCTCGATGTTGACCTCCACGACCTGAAGCCCGGTCATGCGTTCCACGCCGGTGATGACGTTGCGCCGCACCGCTCGTGCCAGCTCCACCAAGGAAACGCCGTAATCCACGATGATCTGCAAATCGATCGCGGTCTGCTTCTCGCCCACTTCCACGTTCGCGCCCGAGGTCTGCGCGGCGCTGGCACCGGGAATGCGCTCCCTCAGCGCGCCGAACGCCCGTGCCATCCCGCCGCCCAGCGCGGCCACTCCGGGGACTTCGCGGGTGGCGGTCACCGCGATCTTCTGCACCACCACGACCCCGATCGTCGTGCGTCCCTGACCGGTCTCGGCGACTTCGCCGGCCGTCGTGGTCCACTTGACCGCCTCAGTGGTCTCCGCCTGCTCTTTCGATGTTCTTCCGCCCGATTCGGCCATCGCTGCCGTCTCCCTGTTCGATTTCGGCTCGCGCGCGTCTCGCCTCGAGATCCGGTGATGACTGGCTGCCCACCAGTCTGCGACGTTCGCGCACAGTCGGCAGGTCGTCGCAGGGTGTCCGCGTCGAACGCCCGACCGGCCGTCGCCGGGGGAGGCCGCAAGCTTAATGTTGCTTAACGTTCAGCGAGCGCCTTAGGTTCACCCCGGATCTGAGATCCGCATCGCACGTCAAGGGAGACTCGGCTGTGGAGATCGCGACTCGTCGCTCCTCGCGCCGACCGGGCACGGTCTCGGCGGCCGCGGTGGCGCGCGCCGCCGGCGTTTCCACCGCCGCCGTCTCCTACGTCATGAACGGAAAGGGCGGGGTGGCGCCGGAAACGCGCCGGCACATCCTCGCCATCGCCGAGGAAATCGGTTTTCGCCCGCCGAACCGGGGAGAACCGGTCGACCCGAATCGCACCCGCGTGATCGGGCTGGTGCAACCCAACATCATCAATCCGACCTATCCGCGATTCGCGCAGAGCATCGTTTCCGCGGCCGCCGAAGCCGGGTACGAGGTGTTCGTCGCGACCACCCAGGACGACCTCCGGACGCTGGGCAAGGTCTCCAGCAGCCTGGTGCACCGCAACGTCGACGGGGTCGTCCTGAGCGCCGCGTTCCGGGAGGACGCAACCGCGTTGCGGACCCTGCGCGCCGCCCGGATCCCGTACGTCTACCTGTCGCGGAGATCCCAGTACCTGGAGGGCGATTTCGTCGGCATCGACGACGCCGCCGCGGCGACGTCGTTGATGGAGCACGTGCTGGCGCACGGCCACACCGACATCGCCGCCGTCATCGGGCCGCGGTTCTCCTCGGCGTCCCTGGCCCGGGAGCAGGCCTTCGTGTCGACCGCCCGCGCGCACGGCGTCGACATCGGCGGCGACCGCAAGATCAGCACCGAGCTCAACAGCGACGGCGGCCGCCGCGCGGCGGCCCGTCTGTTCGCCCGGGATGATCCGCCGAGCGCCATCGTGTGCGGCAGCGACGAGCTCGCGATCGGCATCCTGGAGTACGCGGTGGAACACGGCATCCGGGTGCCCGAGGACGTCGCGGTGACCGGGCACGACGGCATTCCGCACAGCATGTCCGGGCTGATCGGGCTCACCACCGTCATGCAGCCGCACGAGGAAATGGGCCGGGAGGCCTTCGGAATGCTGCTCAAACGCATGGAAAAGCCGTCGAACAGCTACCAATCGCTGGTGTGCGCGCACCGCCTGCACATCGGCCGGACCTGCGGTTGCGAACCGACCCGGGCCGCCGAGAAATCCCGCCGCTGAAAAAGCGAATTCCCGAAGAAGAATCCGACCATCCGCACGCCGGAAAAGAACCGAAGGTCACGCCATGCCGAAAAGCGCCCCAGAATCGGTGATGCGCTCGCCCAGCGAGCTGAACGGAGTCATTTTCCGCAAGTTGCTCCCGCTGCTGATCGGGGCCTACATCATCAGCTTCCTGGACCGGACCAACATCGGTATCGCGAAGGAACACCTGCAGATCGACCTGGGCATTTCCGCGACCGCCTACGGGATCGGCGCCGGGCTGTTCTTCATCACCTACGCGCTGGCGGAGATCCCGTCGAACCTGATCCTGCACCGGGTCGGGGCGCGGTTCTGGATCACCCGGATCATGATCACCTGGGGCCTGGTGTCCGCCGGTATGGCCTTCGTGCAGGGCGAGTGGTCCTTCTACATCATGCGGATGCTGCTCGGCGTGGCCGAGGCCGGCCTGTTCCCGGGCGTCATGTACTTCCTGACGCAGTGGTTCACCCGCGCCGACCGCGCCAAGGCCAACGGCCTGTTCCTGCTCGGAGTGTCCGCGGCGAGCATCCTCGGCCCGCCGCTGGGCGGCCTGCTGCTCGGGATGGGCGGCCTCGGCGGCATGCACGGCTGGCAGTGGATGTTCCTGATCGAGGGGCTCCCGGCCTGCCTGTTCGCCTTCGTGGTGTGGAAGAAGCTGCCCGACCGGCCGGACCAGGCGAAGTTCCTGACCGCGGCCGAAGCCGAAGACCTCCAGCGCCGCATCGCCGCCGAGGACGAGGCGGGCGCGGAGGCGTCCGGCACGCACAGCATGCGCCAGGTGTGGCGGGACAAGCAGATCTTGCTGGTGGTCGGGATCTACCTGTCGCAGCAGATCGCGGTGTACGCGCTGTCCTACTTCCTGCCGTCGATCATCGGCACCTACGGCGAGCTGTCGTCGCTGCAGATCGGGTTGCTGACCTCGATCCCGTGGATCTTCGCCGGCCTGGGCGCGTTCCTGGTGCCGCGGTTCGCCGTCAACGGCGGCAGCTCCCGCAGGCTGGTCACGATCACGATGGGCGGGATCTGCGTCGGTTTCGCGCTGGGCGCGGTCTCCGGCCCGGTCGTCGGCCTGATCGGGTTCTGCCTAGGCGCGTTCTCGTTCTTCGCGATGCAGCCGATCCTCTACACGTTCCCGGCGTCGCGGCTGAGCGGGGCGACCCTGGCGGGCGGCATCGCGTTCGTCAACACCATCGGGCTGTTCGGCGGATTCCTCGGCCCGTACGTGATGGGTGCGATGGAGGACTTCACCGGCAGCAAGCTGTCCGGCCTGTGGTTCGTCGTCGGCGTGTGCGCCATCGGCACCGCGCTGTCGTTCTTCCTCAAGTACGGCGACGCCGAACGGCGTTCGTGACACCGGAGTTCCAGGAAGGGTGCAGGAAGTGGATTTCTCGGGAAAGCGGGTGCTCGTCACCGCCGGTGCGGACGGCATCGGGCTGGCGATCGCCGGCCGGTTCGCCGGGCTGGGCGCCCGCGTGCTCGTCACCGACATCAACGAGGGCGCGGTGCGGGCGGCCGGGCAACGGGGCCTGGCCGCCCGGGTGTCGGACGCTTCGAGCGAGGCGCAGGTCGAGGAGCTGATGGGTGCCGTTCGCGCGGAGCTCGGCGGCCTGGACGTGCTGGTCAACAACGCGGGCATCGCCGGCCCGACCGGGCCGGTGGAAACGCTGGACGGCGCCGCGTGGGCGCGGACCTTCGAGGTCAACATCCACAGCCAGTTCTACTGCGTGAAGCACGGGCTGCCGCTGCTGCGCGAGGCCGCTGACGCGTCCATCGTGAACCTCTCCTCGGCCGCGGGGCGGCTCGGCATGGCCGGGCGCAGCGCGTACTCGGCGTCGAAGTGGGCGGTGGTGGGCTTCACCAAAACCCTGGCGATCGAGCTCGGCCCGGAGGGGATCCGGGCGAACGCGATCTGCCCCGGCGCGGTCGACGGCCCGCGCATCCGCGCGGTCATCGAGGCGAAGGCCGAGATGCTGGGCAGGCCGGTGGCGGAGATCGCGGCCGCCTACCAGGACCAGTCGTCGATGCGCCGGCTGGTCACCGCCGAGGACATCGCGGACATGGCCGCGTTCCTGGCGAGCCCGCTGGCCCGCAACGTCAACGGCCAGGCGATGGCGGTCGACGGCAACACCGAGAAGCTCTACTGACGATCCACTGTGGAGGTTTGACGAAGATGGCAACCGGTCGCAAGGTCATCATCACGTGCGCGGTGACGGGCGCGATCCACACCCCGTCGATGTCGGAGCACCTGCCCGTCTCGCCGGCGGAGATCGCCGAGGCGGCGCTGGGCGCGGCCGAAGCGGGGGCGGCGATCGTGCACCTGCACGCCCGCGACCCCGAGGACGGCAGGCCCTCGCAGGACCCCGCCCACTTCGAACCGATCCTGGCGCAGCTGAAGTCCCACACCGACGCGGTCATCAACATCACCACCGGCGGCTCGCCGCACATGACCGTGCAGGAGCGGATGCGGCCCGCGGCGGTGTTCAAACCCGAGCTGGCGTCGCTGAACATGGGCTCGATGAACTTCGGCCTCTACCCGATGCTGGACCGCTTCAAGGAATTCCGGCACGACTGGGAGCGGGAGGCCCTGGAGAAGAGCCGGGACCTGGTGTTCAAGAACACCTTCGCCGACATCGAGGCGATCCTGGCCATCGGCGCGGAGAACGGCACCCGGTTCGAGTTCGAGTGCTACGACATCGCGCACCTCAACAACCTGGCCCACTTCGCTTCGCGTGGCCTGGTGCGGGGTCCGCTGTTCGTGCAGTCGGTGTTCGGGCTGCTGGGAGGGATCGGCGCGCACCCCGAGGACCTGATGCACATGCGCCGCACGGCGGACCGCCTGCTCGGCGACACCTACCAGTGGTCGATCCTGGGGGCGGGCCGCAACCAGATCCCGTTGGCCACCATCGGCGCGGCCCAGGGCTCGCACGTGCGCGTCGGGCTGGAGGATTCGCTGTGGATCGGGCCGGGCGAGCTGGCCAGGACCAACGCCGACCAGGTGACCCGCATCCGCACCGTGCTGGAGGCGCTGAACCTGGAGGTCGCCACCCCCGACGAGGCCCGCGAGATCCTGCGGCTCAAGGGCAAGGACCAGGTCGGCTTCTGACGGCCCGAGCCGGAGCCCGGTGCGGGCTCCGGCTCACAACCAGTTGCGGCGCTTGAAGATCGTGTAGAGGCTCAGGCAGACCACCAGCATGAGGACGACCGCGAAGGGGTAGCCGAGGCCCCAGTGGAGTTCGGGCATGAAGTCGAAGTTCATCCCGTACACCGTGCCGATCAGGGTGGGCGCGAACAGGATCGCCGCCCACGACGAGATCTTCTTGATCTCCTCGTTCTGCGCGTAGCTGGCCTCGGTCATCCGCTTCATCTCTTCGTTCTGGGCCTGGGTGACCAGAGTGGCGTTGACCGTGAGGATGTTGTCGAGCATCTGGCGGAACCCGTCGACGCGCTCGGCGACCGTGGTGGCGTGGTCGGCGACGTCGCGCAGGTAGCGCTGCAGTTCCTCGTCGATGCCGTACTTCTGGAAGCCCGCCTCCAGGCTCCGCAGGATGGCCAGCAGCGGCTGCGTCGCCCGCTGGAACTCGATGACCTCGCGGGACAGCTCGTAGATGCGCCGCGAAACGTTCGGCTTCGCCTCGAAGACCTCGGTCTCGATCTCGTCGATGTCGTTCTGCAGGCCCGCGATGACCGGCGCGTAGCCGTCGACGACGTTGTCCAGCACCGCGTACAGCACGGCCTCCGGGCCGCGCCGCAGCAGATCCGGGTCGTCCTCCATGCGGCGGCGCACCGCAGACAGGTCGGGGGACTGGCCGTGGCGGACGGTCAGCACGAAGTTGGTGCCGATGAACAGGTGCAGCTCGCCGAAGCTGACCTCTTCGGTCTCGTCCACGTAGGTGGCGGCGCGCAGCACCACGAACAGCGTGTCGCCGTAGCGCTCGATCTTGGGGCGCTGGTGGGCGACGATCGCGTCCTCGACGGCGAGCTTGTGGAGGTCGAATTCCTCGGCGGCGGCCAGCAGTTCCTCTTCGGCGGGGCGGTACAGCCCGATCCAGGCCATCGTGCCGGGCTCGTCCCGCAGCAGCCGGTAGGTCTCGGCGAGGCTGGACGGGGTGGCGGTCCGGACGCCGTCGCGGTAGATCGCGGTGTCGATCAGCGGCCGGTCCGCCAGCGGCCGCTCGTCGGCGGAGCGGGGATCCATGGAGTGCTCGGGAGCGGCGGGCCCGGACTCCTCCGGGGTGCGCCGGGGGCGCTTGCGCAGGGGACGCCATTCGGGCACGAGGACCTCCTGGGCGGTCGGAGCATGCGTGGGCCGAGCGAGCACCCGGGGGCTGCGATCGCGGTCAGCCTACCCAGTCCCGCGCGAGGTCCGCTGGCGCCGGCCGGTCGGGCGCGAAATCGCCCGATCCGGGCCTACTTGCTGCCCGGAAGGTCCTATGTGCGCAAGCAGGTTCGTGGCGGCCCCGAAGGCGCACCCGAGGTCTGCCGCCCACTGTTGCTGGTGTACCAGGAGGTCGTTCCGGAATGGCTCCACCCGGCCCAACCGAAGGTGCCTGAGCCTGACGCCCGCGGCATTCTGAAACGATCCCGGAAATGGCGACGGTGGGCGCCGGCTTCAGCCGACGCCCACACCGTTCGTCAGCGCAGGGTTTGCAGCGCGTCCTTGCTGAACGGGACGAGTTCCGCCAGGCGGCCGCCGAGGACCTTGTCCGCCCACTCCGGGTCGGCGATCAGTGCTCGACCGACGGCGACGAGGTCGAACTCGTCGCGCTCCAGGTGTTCGGCGAGCCGCTCGATGCTCTCCACCGCCGCGGCGGCTCCCGTGATGGCGCCGGGCTCGAAGACCTTGTCGAGGCCGACCGAGCCGACGGTGATGACCGGCTTGCCGGTGAGCTTCTTCGTCCACCCGGCGACGTTCAGGTCCGACCCGGATTCGGGGAACTCCGGCACCCAGTAGCGGCGTCCGGAGGCGTGGAAGGCGTCGACTCCCGCGTCGGCCAGCGGGGTGAGCAGGGATTCGAGCTCGCCGGGATCCTCGGCGAGCCGGGCGTCGTAGTGGTTGGCCTTCCACTGGGAGAACCGCAGCACGACGGGGAAGTCCGGCGCGACCCGCTCGCGGACGGCGGCCACGACGTCGGCGGCGAACTTGGTCCGGGAGAGCAGGTCGCCGCCGTAGGCGTCGGTGCGCTGGTTGGTGCGCTCCCACAGGAACTGGTCGATGAGGTAGCCGTGCGCGCCGTGCAGTTCCACGCCGTCGAAGCCGATCCGCTCGGCCGCCTGCGCGGCGTCGGCGAACGCGCTGATGACGTCGTCGATGTCGGACAGCGTCAGCGGCTCGCCCGCGCCGGGCATGCCGTCCAGCGTGAGCCCGGACGGTCCCACGGACGGGGCCTCCGGGAACGGCGGTGCGCCCACCGGCCGCTGGATCCCGACGTGCCAGATCTGCGGCATGATCTTGCCGCCGTGCGCGTGCACGGCCTCCACGACGCGGCTCCAACCGGCGAGTTGCTGCTCGCCGTGGAAGCGGGGGACCCCGTCGCTGAAGCCGGCGGACCGGTGGTCGACGAAGGTGCCTTCGGTGATGATCAGGCCGGTCCCCGCCGCGGCGCGGCGGGCGTAGTAGGCGGCCACGTCCTCGCCGGGAACGCCACCGGGGGAGAGCTGGCGGGTCATGGGCGCCATGACGATCCGGTTCGGCAGCTCGGCCGAACCCAACGTGAACGGGCGGGACAGTGCCTGAGCTGCGCGGGTGCTCACCGTGTCGGTCTCCTGCCGTGTGCTTGCGGGCGATCGCCCGCGTTTAAATGTTCAAGTCAAAGATACATTTAGTGGCGAGAAGTGCAACTGTGATAGTTGCTATTCTGGGGTGGACGTCGGCGTCGATCCGCGGGAGGGGTGGGACCGTGCTGGACATCCGGTTCTCCCGCGCGTTGCAGGTGATGCTGTTCCTGGCGATCGCCGCCGAGGAGGACTCCGCCGCGTTGAGCTCGGCCCACCTGGCCGGCAGCCTGAACGCCAACCCGAGCCTGGTCCGCAAGCTCCTCGTGCCGCTGGCGAACGCCGGGCTGGTCGTCTGCGTCAAGGGGCGTGCCGGCGGGGCCCGGCTGGGACGTCCGGCGGATCAGATCACGCTGGCGGAGATCTACCGCTGCGCCGTCGGCGACAAGCCCCTGTGGGCCTGCTCGCCGGAGGCGGAGGACATGTGCCTGGTCACCGCGCGCTCGGGGGAGTACTTCGCCGCGCTCACGGCCGAGGCCGAGCGGGCGGTGCTCAATTCGCTCGGTGACCGCACGCTCGCTGAGAGCGTGCGCGAGCTGCGCGGCCTCGACGCGAAGTCCGGTCAGTAGGACTCGACGCCCCACCGCTCCCGGGAACGGTGGGGCGTGCTCATCCGGCAAGTGTGAATTCCTTTGCCGCCCACGGGTTTCAGCGGCTCGGGGGTGGCTGCTTCGCGTGGCCTTCGATCGCGATGCGCGCGGCGGTGGTGGACTTCCGCACGACGAGTTCGGGGGAGTAGCCCTGCTTGGTGAACACGCCGTCGAGCCAGAACATGCCGTAGCCGTGCGCCTGGGTGAACAGCTGCTCCATCAGTTCCAGGGCTTCCTGGGGTGTGTCCGACACGGCCATGCAGAGCATCAGGAATTGATCGGTCAGCCGTCGTGTCTGCTCGTGCAGCTCGGCGTGCTTGGGGCCTTGCAGGTCGTCCGCGTAGATGACGTTCATGCCCGCGCGGCGTTCGAGGAGGTACTCGGTGTAGGCCCCGGCCGCCGCGGCGAGCGCGTCCACGGGATCCTCCCGGGCCTCGACGGCGGCCTCTACGCGTTCCGCGAGTTGGCATGCGACCGCGGCCGCGGCGGCCGCCAGCAGGCTCTCCCGTTCGGGGAAGTGCCGGTACGGCGCACCCGGGCTGACCTTGGCCCGCCGCGCCACCTCCGCCACCGAGAAGCCGGCCAGGCCCCGCTCCGCGATCAGGTCCAGCGAGACGCGCACGAGCTCGGCGCGGAGGTCGCCGTGGTGGTACTTGCCGCCCATGTCGTGGATCACATCTTCCGCTCGGAATATGTAAGAGGGCTCTTACGTCTCCAATGTAAGAGGTCTCTTACATGATCGGGACCTGCTGCACAGCTGTTCCTTGGAGGATTCATGAGCACGATCACGCACGCTATCGCCGCGCCGTCGCCGGGTGCACCCCTGGCGCCGACGACGATCGAGCGACGTGACCTGCGCCCGGACGACGTGCTGATCGACATCGCCTACGCCGGCATCTGCCACAGCGACATCCACCAGGCCAAGGAGGACTGGGGCGAGGCGATCTTCCCGATGGTTCCCGGGCACGAGATCGCCGGCGTGGTCGCCGCGGTCGGATCGGCCGTGACGAAGTACCAGATCGGGGACCGGGTCGGGGTCGGCTGCATGGTCGATTCCTGCGGCGAGTGCGAGTACTGCCGGGCCGGCCGCGAGCAGTTCTGCGTCAAGGGCAACGTCCAGACCTACAACGGCGTGGGCTTCGACGGCGAGAACACCTACGGCGGCTACAGCCGGCAGGTCGTGGTGAAGGACGCCTTCGTGTGCCGGATCCCGGACGGCATCGGGCTGGACGTCGCCGCGCCGCTGCTGTGCGCGGGCATCACCACCTACTCGCCGCTGCGCCAGTGGGGCGCGGGCCCGGGCAAGAAGGTCGCCGTGATCGGGCTCGGCGGGCTGGGGCACATGGCGGTGAAGCTGGCCGCCGCGATGGGCGCCGAGGTGACGGTGCTCAGCCAGAGCCTGAAGAAGCAGGAGGACGGCCTGCGGCTGGGCGCGACCGACTACTTCGCGACCAGCGACGAGACGACCTTCGAGGCGCTGGCGGGGCGGTTCGACCTCATCCTCAACACGGTCTCGGCGAAGCTGCCGATCGACGCCTACCTGGGGCTGCTGCGGGTGGGCGGCGCGATGGTCAACGTCGGGGCTCCCGGCGAGCCGCTGTCCTACAACGCCTTCTCGCTGCTGGGCGGCAACAAGGTGCTGGCCGGGTCGATGATCGGCGGGATCGCCGAGACCCAGGAGATGCTGGACTTCTGCGCGGAGCACGGCATCGGCGCGGAGATCGAGCTGATCTCCGCGGACCGGGTCAACGAGGCCTACGAGCGCGTCGAGAACAGCGACGTGCGGTACCGCTTCGTGATCGACACGGCCACCATCGGCGCCTGAGCAGGCGGAGAAGGGGCTGACGCATGAGGGTTTTCCAGATCGGTGCGGCCAACGGCGCCTCGCGGCGCGCGGTGACGACGTGACCGGCATGCATCGCGAGCCGGCGCAGGCGGAGACGGTGCGGCTGTCCGGTGCGACGCCGGTCCACGGCGACCTGATCGCCGACTCGGTGGACGATCTCGCCGAGAAGTTCGCCGGCCACGATGCGATCGTCTTCTCCGCCGGTGCGCACGGCACCGGCATGGACGAGACCACGTCGCCTACCTGGCTCGCACCGATCTGGACTGGCTCATCGTGCGCCCCGGGCAGCTGCTCGATGATCCCGGAACCGGCCGCGTGACGGCCGGCGCCGCGATCGAGTACGGCTCCGCGCACCGCGACGACGTCGCCGGGTTCATCGCCGCGGCGCTGGGCGAGCCCGGGCTCAACCGGATCATCGTCGAGCTCACTGACGGCCCCACACCGGTCACCGACGCCGTCGCAGACCCAGCCCGGCGCCCGGGGGCGTGAGTCGCCGAACCCGGCGGCGGCATGGATCTCCGCCCCGTGCCGCCGCCGGGTGAGGTCGCATCCGCTCGGGGTGCGATGTGCGAGCGCTGTTCGTCGAATCCTTGGTAGATCTGGAAAAGAGCTCCCCAGGTGTGTCCCGGTGGTGTCGGTGTGCGCGCTGTCCGGAGACTGGGCGGCGGTTGATCACCGTCGTCGCGCTGATCGGCGGAGCCGCCGCCGTGGTGCGCGGCGTGCCGACGGTGGCGTGAAAGCGGTTCGCCGGGTTTCCCATGTGATTGTCTCTTGTGGACGCTGCCATCACGGGCCCCGCGCGAAGGACTCGGACGGCGGGCCTTTCCAGAGCTACGTGGGACTTCGGCGAGAATCAGCTGTCCGGCCGCACGACCGCGGCGAGTTCGCGGCGCGATCCGACGCCCAGCTTGGGATAGGCCCGGTAGAGGTGGTGGCCGACCGTGCGCGGGCTGAGGAACAGCTGGGCTGCGATGTCCCGGTTGGAAAGGCCTTGGGCGGCGAGCCGGACGATCTGCAGCTCCTGCGGCGTGAGCAGTGCCAGCACACCGGGACCTCGCCGCGCCGTCGTGGCCGCACCGCCCGCGGTCAGTTCGCCGTGCGCGCGCTCGGCCCACGGCCGGGCATCGATCTGGTCGAAGATCTCCAGCGCGGCTGAGAGTTGCTCGCGTGCCTCGGTTTTGCGGCGTGACCGGCGGAGCCACTCGCCGTGCAGGAGCCGGGTGCGCGCGTGCTCGAAGCCGCGGCTGTCGCGCTCGTGCAGTTCCAGAGCCCGGGTGAAGGTGTGCTCCGCCGGGGACAGGAGGGCGCGGCAGCGGTGCAGCAGCGCCTCGACCGCCGGCTCCGCAGCCCGCCGGGCCACCCGCTCGAAACGAGCCAGCGCCTCTGCCGCCAGCTGGTGGCGGCCGAGCCGCACTGCGGCTTCAACCAGGTCGGGCAGGCTGTGTTCGGCGGGCAATTGGTGCTGAGCGGTGCCGTCGAAGAGGACCATCAGCTCGTCGAGCGCCTCCTGCGCCCTGCCGCACCCCAGCTCGAGCAGTCCCAGCGCCCACCGGGCCCGGTGCACCCCGCCGCCCTCGTACTCCAACGCCCGCCCGGCCAGCCGGCGGCAGTCGTCCTGCGCGCCCCGGATGGCCAGCAGGTAGGCCTGCGCGCCGGCGGCGTGGCTGGCCCAGTGGTGCTGGCCGGTGGCCTCGGCGATGTCGAGCGCCTCGGCCGCGCTGGTCATCGCGCTGCGGTGATGACCGAGGAACGTTTGGGAGACGGCCATGTAGTAGAGGGCAGAGGGCATGATGCCCGCCCGGCCCTGGGCGCGGGCGTCGGCGGACACCCGCGCGGCCAGTTCCAGCGCCTGCCGGTCCAGGCCGCCCATCAGGGCGATGCCGCAGGTCATGAGCAGGTCCCTGGCATCGCGGGCAGGCGACTCGCCGACCTGCGCGATCACCTTGGCGAGTTCGGGAAGGCGCTCGGTGTCCGCGCCCATCGCCAGGGCGGACAGCCAGCGCTGCAGCTGAAGGACCGGCCAAGCGGGATCGTCGTCGGGCAGGTGGAGGCGATCGAGCTGCGCAGCGGCGGTGGTGGTCAGTTCGGGATCGGCGGAGAACCAGGTGGTGTGCAGGGCGTCCAGCATCATGGCGACCGCCTGACGCGGGTCGGTCTCGGTCAAGCGGGTGACTTCGGCCAGCTGGAGCCCCTGCGCCTCGTGCAGCAGGCCGAGGCCGGCCGCGGCGGTGGCATGCGCCCGGACCAGCGCCAGGCGGGCGTCAGGTGCACCCACTTGAGGCAGGACTCGCTCTGCCAACGCCCGGGCGCGCGACAGCTGGCCTGCCTCCAGAGCCGCCTCGGCCGCGCCGGCCAGCAGCAGCGTGCTCTCGTCGCTGTCCTCGGCCAGCTGTGCGGCTCGCTCGAAGGCTGCTGCCGCGGCCGCGTAACCCTTGCGCGCCGCGGCGAGTTTCGCGGTCCGGGCCAGCTCGGCGGAGACGCGGGCGTCGGGGCCGGTGGCGGCCGAGGCCAGGTGCCAGGCGCGCCGGTCGGGCTCCGCTACCGCATCGGCCAGCGACCGGTGGGCGCGCAACCGCTGGTCGAGCGGGGCGCCCTGGTAGACGGCGGCTCGGACAAGCGGGTGGCGGAAACCCAGGCGTTGGCCGGTCACGCGCAGCAGCCCCGCCTGTTCGGCCGGCGGCAGGTGTTCGACGCCCGCGCCCAAGCGCGCGGCCGCCTGCAGCACGACTCCCAGGTCACCGGTGTCGTCGGCGGCGGCGACCAGCATCAACGCCCTGGTGGGCGCGGACAGGCGGAGGGCTTGGGCGTGGAAGGCCAGCTGCAGGCGGTTGGTGAGCGGCAGCACGTCGGTCGCCTGGGCGGTGCGCAGGGCGGCGGGCAGCTCGATCAGTGCCAGCGGGTTGCCGCTCGCCTCGGCCAGGACGCGCCGCCGCACTTCGGGCTCCAGGTCGTGTTCCCGCTCGTCCACCAGGGCGGCGGCGTCGTCGGGTGACAGGTCGCCCAGGTGCAGTTCGGGCAGGCCAGGCGCGGGGAAGGGTGCATCGCCGGTGCGTGCGCCGAACAGCATGGCCACACCTTCGGCCCCGAGCCGCCGCGCGGCGAACAGCAGCGCCTCGGCCGAAGGCCGGTCCAGCCAGTGCGCGTCGTCGATGACGCAGAGCAGGGGAGCCCGTTCGGCGATCCCGGACAGGAGGGTCAGGACCGCCAGACCCACCAGCATGCGGTCGGTCGGCGGGCCGGCGCTCAGGCCGAAAGCGCCCTCCAGCGCTTGCCGCTGGGGACCGGGCAGCGTGGGCAGGTGTTCGCCCAGGACCGGGTGGAACAGCAGGTGGAGGCTGCTGAAGGAGAGTTCGGCCTCCGACTCGATGCCCAGGCCGCGCAGCACCGGCATGCCGCTGCGGGAGGCGATCTCGTCCAGCAGCGCCGTCTTGCCGATGCCCGGTTCGCCGCGGATCACCAGGGCTCCGCTGGCGCCGTTGCGGGCGGAGTCAAGCAGCCGCGTGACCGTCTCCAGCTCTGCCTGTCTCCCGTGTAGCACGGACGCCAGGCTATCCAAGGCGGATTTGCGCGGGCTCTCCGACTGATAGGGCGGGCGGTGCGGGACCGGCGATTACGTCATCGTTGCCGATTCGCGGGGGAGACCGGCGCACCTAGCGTGACATCTCGTGTTCGCGCACCGAAGGAGCCGCCTTGCCGTCCCCGATCCATATTCTTCCGCTGTCCTGGGTGTCGGCGGAGCAGGCGCTTTCCTGGCACGCCGTCCTGGCCGCCTCGTTGGAGCACGACCTGCCGGACCGGCCGCCGACGCCGAAGCAGGTGCACGCCCGGCTGACCACCGCCGGGCCGGACAGCCGTCGACTGCTCTGGCTGGCCGCCGAGCCGGACGGCTCGGTCGCCGGCGTGGCCGGGCTGCGGCTGTTCACGCGCCCGGGGCAGGAGCACGTGACCGAGCTGGAGCTCCACGTCCACCCCGAGCGGCGCCGCCGCGGCGTCGGCTCGCAGCTGCTGGCACAGGTGGTCTTCGCCGCCCAGGTGGAGGACCGGCGCAGCGTGCTCACCAGGGTCGCCGACGCGGGACCGGGTGCCGCTTTCTGCACCGCGCGGGGCTTCCGGCGCGTCCTGACCTCGCTGCACCTGCTGCTGAACCTGTCCGCGGCCGACGACAGCGCGGCGGACACCTCACATCCCGGCTATGAGTTGGCTTCCTGGACGGGCACCGTGCCCGATGGTCTGGCCGACACCTTCGCCGCAGCCAAGACCGCGATGCACGACATGCCTGCGGGCAAGCAGCGGGTACCGGCAGACCGCGGCGACAGCCTGCTGGTCGTAGCCGTGCTGTACGGGAAGACCATGGCCGGTTACACCGAGATCGTCATCCGGGACGAGGGCAAGCGGGCGCTGCAGCACGACACCGCGGTGGTGCCCGAGCACCGCGGGCGCGGGCTCGGCCTCTGGATGAAGGCCGCGATGGTGCGGCGGTTGCGGGCCGACCACCCCGATATCGCCGAGATCGAGACCGATCACGCCGAGGACGACGTCCGCATGCTCGCCGTCAACCGGCGGCTGGGCTTTCGCCCGCATCGCCGCAGCCACCAATACCGGCTGGGCGTGCAACAGGTGGGACCACCCGCCCCATGAGGAAGGACTTCGCGATGACTCCTGATCCGGCCACCGTCCACCCGCTGCCCGATCACGAGCGGGTCGTGTTCCTCGAACCGCTGATCGGTTCGCCGAAGATCACCGTGGGCGAGTACACGTACTACGACGACCCCGGCGGCGCGACCGGTTTCGAGCACCGCAACGTGCTCTACGGATACGGGCCGGAACGGCTGATCATCGGCAAGTACTGCGCGATCGCCACCGGAACCCGGTTCCTGATGGCCGGCGCCGACCACCCGACGATGGGCGTCTCCACCTTCCCGTTCACCATGTTCGGCGGCGAGTGGACCGAGCGGACCCTCGACATCGTCACCGGCATGCCCAGCCGCGGCGACACCGTCGTCGGCAACGACGTCTGGTTCGGCTACCAGGCGACCGTCATGCCAGGGGTGAAGATCGGGGACGGGGCGATCATCGCGGCCGGCGCTGTGGTGACCTCCGACGTGGCGCCTTACACGATCGTCGGCGGCAACCCGGCCAAGCCGATCCGGCGGCGCTTCGACGACGCCGACGTCGAGCGGCTGCTCCGCGCCGCGTGGTGGGACTGGCCCGTCGAACTCGTCACCGAGCACGCCCGGACGATCATGGCGGGCACTCCCGCCGATATCGAACGCATCGCACAGCAGCACAACGAGGAGGTCGCATGACATCGACCGTGCAGATCGAGCAGCAGGTCGTCTCCGACGAGGCCGGCGGCCCGTACTCGATCACCACCGGCCCGGACGGCGCCCTGTGGTTCACCATGGTCCGCACCGGCCGGATCGGCCGGCTGGTGCCGGGCGGCGAGCCGACGAGCCACCAGCTCGACCCGGACAGCGGGCCGACGATCATCGTCACCGGCCCGGACGGCGCGGTCTGGTTCACCGAGTACCAGGCGCACCGGATCGGCCGGATCACCACCGGGGGCGAGATCGCCGAGTTCGAACTGCCCACCCCGGAATCCGGGCCGTACGGCCTGGCCCCCGGCCCGGACGGCGCGCTGTGGTTCACGGAAACGGCCGCCGGCCAGATCGGCCGGATCACGCCGGACGGTCAGGTGCGGGAGTTCCCGCTGCCGATCGAGGGTGCTTTCCCGTCCGCGATCACCGCCGGTGCCGACGGCGCGATGTGGTTCACCATGAACATGGCCAACGCGATCGGGCGGATCGGCCTGGACGGCGAGGTCGCGGTCCACCCGCTGCCGACCGAGGCCGCCGGGCCGGTGGGCATCGCGGCGGGCCCGGACGGCGCGATCTGGTTCGTCGAGATCGGCGCGGGCCAGATCGGCCGGATCAGCACCGATGGCCGGATCGAGGAGTTTCCGCTGCTCGACCGCGCCGCCCGGCCGCACGCCATCACCACCGGACCGGACGGGGCGATGTGGTTCACCGAGTGGGGAGCCGGCCGGGTCGGCTCGATCACCGCGGGAGGCGTCATCGAGGTGCACGACCTGCCCACGTCCGGCTCGGAACCGCACGGCATCGCCCTCGGCCCGGACGGTGCACTGTGGACGGCGCTGGAAATCGGCGCCCTCGCCCGGATCGCCGCGCCCGCGGCCGAAAACCGCCGCTGAACGAGGAGATCGACGACCGCGACGAATTCGCCGGAATTTCTTCCGCGACCCCTGCTGCGGCAGTCGCGAGCGCCGCATGGCAGACCCAACGCCCGTGGCCCGACGGCGACACCTCCAGGCCGCACGGCCATCAGAAAGGAACACCCATGAAATTCGCACTCGTGATCTTCGAGACGGATGAGTCGCGCCGCCGGATCCAGGCCGACCGGGACGCGTACCGCAAGGCGTACGAGGCTTGGATCGGTCAGGTCGCGACGGCCGGCAAGCTCGTCGGCGGCGAGGCTCTCGAAACCGAGCACAACGCCCCGGTGACGGTGCGCAAGGCGGCCGACGGATCGTCGGCGGTCACCGAGGGGCCCGCGCACGGCGGCGAGGAGACCCTCGGCGGCTGGTTCGTGCTCGAGGTGGCGGACCGCGCGGAGGCCGTCGAGCTGGCCAAGGGGCTCCCCACCCCGGAGACGATCGAAATCCGCCCGGTCCTCGAATCCGCCTGAGCCGAACGCCGCATCCCTGCCGACCGGTCGTCCTCGACGGCGGGCAGGGATGCGGTGATCACTCCGCGTTCGCGTCGTCGCATTCGCCTACCGCCGGCGGCCGCTCCCGGCCAGGGGTTCCGGGAACGAAGGTGCCGGGCGGTCACGTCTCACACGTCCCCGCATCCCGATCTGGAACGACCTCTTCGGCCGAAAGTATGAGGCGCCGGGCCTCGTTTCCTGGCCGATCGGTCGATCTCGGTTGCCACTTCGGCCGATCTGACCGGCCTCTTTGGACACGTAACGTCGGTCAGGTCGGGATTTGAAACCAGGATCGAGGCCGATCATGACCACGCTGCCGGTCACCGCGAACACTGATCACGAGCTGCTGGCGAATGCCAGCCGACGGGCTCGCGAGCTCACCGAACCACTGCTGCGCGATGCCGTCGCACGGCTCGGGCCATCGCTCGGGGCGATCGGTTCCTACCATTTTCGTTGGCACTCGCGGGATCCCGCCGCCACTGGCAAGGCCATCCGGCCCACGATCGCCGTGCTCGCCGCGGAGACGGTCGGCGGTGAACCGTCGGTGGCGCTGCCCGCGGCCGCCGCTGTCGAACTCGTCCACAACTTCAGCCTGATCCACGACGACCTCATCGACGGCGACGTGCTGAGACGCGGTCAGCCCGCGGTGTGGAAGGAGCACGGGGTTCCGGCGGCGATCCTGCTCGGCGACGCCCTGCAGTCCGAAGCGTTCGCGATCCTGCTCGGCCAGGGCGGGGCGCACGCCGGTGCCGCAGTGGCCGGGCGGCTCGCCGCCTCGATGCGGGAGGTGGTCGTCGGCCAGGTCGAGGACATCCGGTTCACCGAACGGCCGTGGACGGGCGAGCTGGCGGTGGGCGTCGCCGAGTACCAGGCGATGGCCGAGGCCAAGACCGGCGCGCTGCTCGGCTTTTCCGCTTCGGCGGGCGCCCTGCTGGCCGGCGCGGACGCCGCGACGGCGGAGTGCTTCGACCACCTCGGCCGCAGCCTCGGGCTCGCCTTCCAGTGCACCGACGACGTGCTGGGCATCTGGGGAGATCCGGCGGCGACGGGCAAGCCGGTGCTCGGGGATCTGCGCGAGGGCAAGAAGACCTTGCCGATCATCGCCGCGCTGGCCGCTGAGGGCCCCGCGCGCGAGCGCCTGGTTTCGCTGGTCTGCGCCGAGGCGCGGACCGAATCCGACCTGAGGCTCGCTGCGGAGCTCGTCGAGGAGCTGGGCGGCCGGGAGTTCGCCGAACGCGAGGCCATGCGGCACCTCACGGGCGTCGCGGACTGCCTGGCATCGCTGCCGATGCCGGCGGAGATCCGCGCGACCTTCGAGGCGCTGGCCCGGTCCTTGATCGGCCGGACCCGCTGACCCGGACGCAGCCTCGACGCGCAGCGCCAACGGCCGCGAGGTCCCACGCCCGATCCGTGCCCAACGGCGCGGATCGGACGTGAGAAGCCGAGGCGCAGGGCAAGTTCACCGTCGGAGTCATGGAACCGGGGAGTGGACCTTCGAGGCGCCGACCCGGGAGTGGATGATCCTGACCCGCGGCTCCTGGGACGCCAAACTCCCGGGTTCGGAGGAGTGGAAGACCTTCAGCGAAGGCGATTCCTTCCAGATCGGGGGCAACGAGTCCTTCACGGTGCGCATCACGGACACCGTCGCCTACCTCTGCCCGTACACCTTCTCCCGGCCGGTGCGGTCTCGGCCTGCTGGTTCGCGGCGCCGTCGGGCTGATCGGCAGCGGTGCAGTGCCGGGCTTGCGCGCCGGGCGGGATGCGGGGATGGAACACGCCGGGACGTCGGTTCTCGAAGCGATCGACGACGTCCGCACGATCATGAACCGGACTGGCCGTCCCGGATCGTCCGCGCGGGCCTGGCCCTGGGAGTCGGCGTCATGCCCGGGACATGACGCCGACTCCCGGGTCAGCGCGCGGTGATCTCCTCGGCGGGTGCCGGTTCGATGCCGGCGACGAGGTTGAAGGTGCCGGTGAGCTGGTTCAGGGCGACCAGCCCGACGACGTCGGCGATGGTGCGCTCGGTCCAGCCGTGGGCGGTGAGCGCGGCGATGTCGTCGTCGCCGATCGTCGAGGGTTCGGCCACCACGTTCACGACAAAGGCGAGCAGCGCGGCCTCCCGGGGGTCGGCCGAGGTGCCCTGGCGGGCCAGGGCGATGTCGGTGTCGCCGAGGCCGAGGGACTTCGCGGCGTCGGTGTGCGCGGCCAGGCAGGATGCGCAGCCGAGCCATTCCTGCACCGCCAGCGAGACCTTCTCGCCCAGCGCGGCGGGCAGCTTGGTCCGCTTCATCGCGCGGGAGAACGACAGGTAGCCGGTCAGCAGCGCGGGCGAGTGCGCCATGGTGCGGACCATGTCGCCGGCCGCGCCGTGGCGGCCGATGATCTCCGCCAGCAGTTCGCTGGACTTGGCCGGTGCTTCGGCGGGTTCGAGCGGTTTGAGACGTCGCATGTGGTGCTCCGGGGTTCGGGGCCGCCGCCCGTCTCGCGAGGCGGGCGGCGGCAGGTGGTCAGGCGCTCGCGGTCTGGGGCTTGGTCGCGGAACGCTTGCCGCGCAAGCTCATCCCGGCGATGAGCGCACCGGCGATCGCGATGCCGGCGGCGCCGACGAAGGCGGCCGAGACGCCGCTGGTGAGCGCGGCGGGATCGCCGATCCGGTCGACGCCCCGCGACGTCGCCAGCGCCGTCATCGCGGCCAGGCCCAGGGCCGACCCGATCTGGTAGCTGGTGTTGACGATTCCCGAGGCCAGCCCGCCCTCCTCGGGGCGGGCGGCGGAGATGGCGGTGCCCAGCGAGGGGACGAACGCCAGCGCCATGCCCGCCGCGGCCACCAGCGAAGCGGGCAGCACATCGGCCGCGTAGCTGCCGTCCGGTCGCACCAGGGCCAGCCACCCCAGCCCGAGTGCGAGCAGCACCAGGCCCGACACGATCATCGGCTTGACCCCGAAGCGGGCGGCCAGCTTCGGCGCGATGACGATCATCAGCAGCATGATGACCGTGGTCATCGGCAGCAGCGCGGAGCCGCTGGCGAAGGCGCCGAGGCCGAGCACCTGCTGCAGGTAGAGGTTCAGGAAGAACCACATCGGGATCCACGCCGCACCCAGCAGCAGCTGCGCGATGTTGGCCGCGCCGAGGTCCGGGGTCCGGAAGATGCCGAGCCGGACCAGGGGCGTGCGGCGCTTGGCCTGGACGACCACGAAAGCCGCCAGCAGCGCGACCGCCGCGACCAGGCCGACGACGGTTTCGGCGGAACCCCAACCGGTTTCGGGCGCGCGGACGATGGCGTAGACCGCGACGGCGAGCCCGCCGGTGGCCAGGAACGCGCCGAGCAGGTCAGTGGAACCGCGCTGTGCCGAACCGGCGGGCATCAGGGCGGGGGTGAGCGCGAGCGCGAGCACCGCGATCGGGATGTTCAGGTAGAAGACCCACGGCCAGCTCAGGTATTCGGTGATCACACCGCCGAGGAAGACGCCGGCGGTTCCGCCGGCCGGGGCGGCGGCGCCGTAGAGCGCGAGCGCCTTGCCGAGTTCCTTCGGCGTTGCGCCGAAGAGCATCATCAGCAGCGTCAGCGCGGACGGTGCGATGAGCGCGGATCCCGCGCCTTGCAGCGCCCGCCCGGCCAGCTCGACCCACGCCGTGCCGGCGGCCCCAGCGACGGCGGAGCCGGCGAGCAGCACGAGCCAGCCGGCGGCGAACATCCGGCGCGCGCCGAGCAGGTCGGACAGCCGGCCGCCGAGCAGCAGCAGGCCGCCGAAGGCGATGACGTAGGCGTTGAACACCCACGAGAGGTTCTCCTGGGAGAAGCCCAGATCCGCCTGCATCCGCGGCAGGGCGACGCCGATGATCGAGGTGTCCATGATCACCATGAACTGGGCCAGGGCGATGAGCGCGAGCGCCCACCACCTGCGCGGCGATCGGGTTGGTGCGGACATGTCAGGACTCCTCGCGTGATTCGAATGATCGGGTACTGGTACCCCCTAGGGGTATAGACGAGTGGGGTCGGGATGTCCAGCCCGCGTCGATCGCCGATGGGGTGCGACGGGTGGCCCGGCCCGAGTCCTGTTCGATCCGGATCTTCTGTTGGGGCGTGGGGTTTCGGCGCGTGACCTCGATGAATCGCCTTGCCGTTCGGTCGGGTGCCGTCTCGATCCACATGTACCCCCGAGGGGTATGTCGTGGATCACGTTGCATCCCGCGTTGATCGTTTGGCATAGTTCTCGGTGTTCGAGAGATACCCCTAGGGGGTATATGAGAAGGAGGCGGCGACGATGAACGCGTCGGCGAATGTCGGTCACCACCAGCACCACGTCCACCAGGGTCACGCGGCCGGTCACCAGCACCACGGCCAGCACGGTCACGCGGCCGGTCATCAGGGCCACGGGGCGGGGGGTGTGCCGCAGGGGCTGCAGATCGCGAAGGACGGGTACGCCTTCGCGCCGGAGACGACCCGGTTGGCGGCGGGCGACGTCGCCGACTACCGGTTCCGGATCCTCGGGCCCGACGGCGCCGCGCTGACCTCGCTGGCCGAGGTGCACGGCAAGAAGATCCACCTCATCGTCGTCCGCCGGGACCTCATCGGGTTCTGGCACGTGCACCCGGTCGAGGTGGGCGGCGGCGCCTGGTCGGTGCCGCTGGAGCTCGCGGAAGCCGGGGAGTACCGGGTCTTCATCGACTTCCAGCCGGAAGGCGGGCCGGCGCTCACCCTCGGTGCGGACCTGGCGGTCGCCGGCGACTACCGGCCGCGCCCGGTGCCGGAGGTCGCCGCCGTCTCGGTGGTCGACGGCTACGAGGTCGAGCTCGGCGGAGAGCTGGTCGCCGGCCGGGCGAACCCGCTCACGCTCGTGGTGCGGCGCGACGGCGTGCCGGTCACCGACCTGCAGCCGTACCTCGGCGCCTACGGCCACCTGGTCGCGCTCCGGCTGGGAGACCTGGCGTACCTGCACGTCCACCCGGACGGTTCGCCGGAGGACGGCGTGACCCGGCCGGGGCCCGAGGTCGCGTTCCACGCGGAGGTGCCGGGTCCGGGCACCTACCGCTTGTTCCTCGACTTCAAGCACGCGGGGAAGGTTCGCACCGCGCAGTTCACCGCCCTCGCCGAGTAGTCCGCCGATATACCCCCTGCAGGTATTGTTGATACCCTGCCGGGGTACTGATCAAGTTCGTTCCCAGAAGAGGAGATCCGAATGAGTGAGAGCACCTTCGTCGTCGAGGGCATGACGTGCTCGGGCTGCATGAGCAAGGTGACGTCCGCGGTCACGGGCGTCGAGGGCGTCACCGACGTCGACGTGGACATCAGCAACGGCGAGCTCACGGTCGTCAGCGCCTCGCCGGTCGACCCGGACGCGATCCGCAAGGCCGTCAACGAGGCCGGATACCAGGTCGCGAGCTGACGGCGGCGAATCGATGAGCGATCCGACCCCGGCCGAGCCGCCCGTGGTGATCAAGACCGTGGACAACGGGCCGTACCAGGTCAAAGGACCGGTCAAGATCGTCGACCACGCGAACAACACCTACGAGCTCGGCCCCGGCCGCACCCGGCTGCTGTGCCGATGCGGGCTCTCGGCGAAGAAGCCGTTCTGCGACGGATCGCACGCGCGGGAAGGATTCTCCGCGGCGGAGCGGGCCGGCGAGAAGGCAGCGGAGTAGGGGCGAAAGGCCGGTGGCGGAACGAGTGCCACCGGCCTTTCGCAGAAAGCGCCACGCGGTCAGGGCGTCGCGGAATCCGCCGTGCCCCTGGAGAGGTGGCGGGCCGGCCCGAGGACGATGGCGATCAGCAATGCGATCACGGCATACGACGGGAGCCAGCAGGCCGCCGCGGCCGCGACACCGAGGGCCGCGACTCCGATGGGCTGCGCGAGCCAGCCGGTGCCGGTCTCGACGCGGAAGTAGATCGCCTGCGACAGCACGTAGACCGTCGGCCCAGCGGCCGCCGCCCAGCACCAGATGCGGAGTTCGGGGCCGAGCACCGCACAAGGGCTGCATCTGAAACGACGCCGCGCAAGTGACTGTCCATTCCAGACACGTCACGCCCGTTCCTGGGCACCTCTTGGAGTTCGTTTCAGCACGGCTCCGCCCGCCTCATCCCGAAGGCGCCCAATGCCCGGCACCGATGGCGGTTTCGCGCGAAACCGGCGCCCGGTGCTCCGGACGACCACGTCCCGCACGTGCCCGCGCACCATTCTGAAACGACCTCTTAGTACGTTGGAGGGGACGGCGAAGAGGAGTGGGCATGCGGGCGTACGGATTTTCTGCAGCGGGTGGGCCGGAGAAGGAAACCTTCCTCGATGTCCCGGTGCCTGTTCCTGGCCCGGGCGAGCTGCTCGTCCGGGTGCGCGCGGCGGGCGTGAACCCGGGCGACTGGCGGCTTCGCGAGGGCTCCTACGGCGTGGCCGGGCCCGCCGTGCTGGGTCGCGAAGTGGCGGGGACCGTCACCGCGCTCGGATCCGGGGTCGAGGGGTTCTCGGTCGGCGACGAGGTGTTCGGCGGTTGCCCCGGGATGGTCGGCGGCTGGGCCGAGCAGGCGCTGGTCACCGCTTCGTTCGCGGCGCATCGACCGGACGAGGTGTCGCCGGAGGAGGCCGCGGTGCTGCCCGTGGCGGCCGGTACCGCGCACGACGCGCTGGAGGACCTCGGCCTGGATGCCGGGGCGACGCTGCTGGTCAACGGGGCCGGCGGCGGCGTCGGGATTCCGGTCGTGCAGCTCGCGCGAGCCCGAGGGATCAACGTCGTCGGGGTCGCCAGCCCGGCCAAGCACGAGTTGGTCGCGGGATTCGGGGCCGTCCCGGTCGCCTACGGCGACGGTGTGCTGGATCGGGTGCGCGCCGCCGCGCCGGGCGGGGTCGATGCCGTCTTCGACCTCGTCGGTGGCGAGGCCCTTCGCACCGTGGCGGGTCTGGTCGCGGACCGCTCCAAGCTGCGCTCGGTGGCGGACAAGCCGTTGGCCCGCGAGCTCGGCGGCGGGGAGGTCGAACGGGACCGGAGCACGGCCGTCCTCACCGAGCTCGCCCGG
The DNA here is from genome assembly GCF_053605825.1 of Saccharopolyspora sp. NPDC003752. NCBI lineage: Bacteria > Bacillati > Actinomycetota > Actinomycetes > Pseudonocardiales > Pseudonocardiaceae > Saccharopolyspora > Saccharopolyspora sp. NPDC003752. The sequence goes on from NZ_JBSGJZ010000040.1 coordinate 27,029, forward strand.
CTGGTCGCGACGAAGGCGTTGGACCCACACGTCACGCAGGTCCGGCCGCTCGACGAAGCCGGCGAAGCCCTCGCCCAGGTCGAGAACGGGCACGCGGTCGGCAAGATCGTCCTCGTTCCCTGAGCGGACCGCCTCCCCTCCGGTCGACCGCGACAACACTTCCGCCGTTGCCGGCCACTGAGGGGTGTGACCATGCAATGGACCGGAGCGAGGTCGTCGGCGGAGTCAGCCGACGGCCTCGAAGACGGTGACCTCTGGGCGCGCGCGGCACGCGACGACGACGGGGCATTCGGCGTCCTGTTCGAGCGGCACGTGCAAGCGGTGTGGAACCACGCCTACCGGCTGACGGGTTCCTGGAGCGCCGCCGAAGACCTCACGTCGAACACCTTCCTCATCGCCTGGCGCAAGCGCGCCGAGGTCGTCCTGGTGCGGGACAGCCTGCTGCCGTGGCTCTACACGGTGGCCGGGAACCTCGCGCGAACGGAGCGCCGGGGAGCGAGCTGGCGGTTGCGGCTGCTGCGCCGGATTCCCGAACCGGACGTGGTGTCGGACCACGCCGACGCCGTCGCCGACCAGCTCGACGGCGAGGTGCGGCTGAAGCAGGTGATCGATGCCGTGCGCACGCTGCCGCGAGCGCAGCGGCAGGTCGTCGAGCTGTGCCTGCTCGGCGACCTGTCGATCGCGGATGCGGCGGCGCTGCTCAAGGTCGCCGAGGTGACCGTTCGTTCGCATCTGTCCCGGGCGAAGGCCCAGCTGCGCGACCTGGTGGAGGAGAAATGAACGACGAGCCACGGCTTCCCCCGCGACGAGAACTCCCGCCCGAGGTCCGCGCCCGGTTGCGCGGCAGGGTCGAGGCCGGGATGTCGGCGCGCCACCGCGGCCGGGTGGTGGCGGCTTCGGCCGCGGTCGTCCTGCTCGCCGCCGGTGCCGTGATCGGTGTGCAGGTCGCCCGCTCGCAGCTCGTCGAGACGCCCGCCGCCGCGCCGCCCGACGCCACGACCAGGACGCTCGACCGGTGCTGGGACGCGGTTCGCGCCGCGGGCAAGACCGGCCAGGTGCCGGATCGGAGCGAATGGGTCGACGCGTCCATCACGGCGCAGGGCGACGATGTCGTCGCCGCGTTCACCGCGGGCGGCAAGCCCGTTTTCTGCGAGACGACGTCGACGACGGTGACGATGTCCGACCCGAACGCGGAACCCTCCTACTCCGCCGGAAGCCGCACCGCGCTGCTGCTCCACACCAGCACCGGGGTGGCCGCCGGCGTCGCCGATCCCACATGGCCCCGGATCATGCTGTCCATGCCGGACGGCTTGGGTGTTTCGGAGAGCGACGTCGCGACGGACACGCGGCAGTTCACCAGTTTCACGCTGACGAACCCGGCGACCACCCGGCTCTGGGCGCAACGGCTGGACGAGTACAAGCCGGAACAGCCGGGCCGGGGCAAGGCGGAGCCGTCGGGTCAGGGCGAACCGGAACAGCCGGGTGAGGGCGCGCCTGAGCAGCCGGGGCGGGGCGAGCCGGGGCAGCCGGGTAGGGGCGCGGAGAGGGTCATCTGGCCCCGCGCCGAACTGCCCGCGCCGCCGGCGCCGCTGCTCAGCCTGATCGACCGCGCCGGGGACCGGACTTCTCCGGCGGGCAGGGCACTCGGCGAATGCCTGGCCGGGCTCGCCGAGCCGCCTGCCGACCGGGACGGCTACCAGCCCGGCGTCCTCGTCGAGGACGGGCCGTACCGGGTGGTGCTGGGCCGGACCGCGCAGCACGCGGTGGCCTGCACCACGGAGCCGGATCCGGCCAACCCCGCGGGCAAGATCCACCGGCTGCACACCGACACCTTCGTCGGCCAGTCCATCCCGGTTCGCCGCCTCGCGGTGCCCGGATTGGGCAAAGACGGCGGGAAGATCGCGTTCGTGGGCATCGTGCCCCCGTCGGGCGCCTCCATGATCGCCGACTTCTCGCTGGGGCAGCCGTCAGACGTGCCGGTCGCGAACGGGACGTTCGGGATGTGGCTGCCGGAAGGGGCGAAGCCCGTCTCCCCGGACGACGGCACCACGTGGGTCCTCGCACGGGACGGCGAGCAGAAGCCGTTGTTCAACGGGTACGTGCAGATGAAGTGATGGGGAAGTGTCCCGGGCGGACGGCTTTTCGAAGCCGCCCGCCCGGTTTCCGCCGGAGCTCACCAGGTGACGGGCAGCTCCCGCACCCCGTAGAAGACCGCATCCTGTTTGAACACGAGCTGTTCCGGTGGTACGGCCAGCTCCAGAGTCGGTATGCGCCGGTAGAGGGTGCCGTACACGACCTGCAGCTCGACCCGGGCCAGCGCGTGGCCGAGGCAGTGGTGCGCGCCGTGACCGAAAGCGACGTGGTGGCGGGCTTTTCGGCGGACGTCGAGCACATCGGGGTCCGGGAACGCCGCGGGATCCCGGTTGGCGGTGCTCTTCACCGCGATGATGCCTTCGCCCGCGCGGATGGTCTGCCCGCCGATCTCCAGATCCTCCCGTGCGACGCGGCGGGCCTCGGTGTGCGTGATGGACAGGTAGCGCAGGAGTTCCTCCACCGCGTTCGCCACCAGCGCGGGATCGTCGCTGTCCCGGACCGCGTGGAACTGCTCCGGGTGCGTCAGCAGCGCGGCGGTGCCCAAGGCGATCATGCTCGCGGTGGTGTCGTGCCCGGCGACCAGGAGGAGCTGTCCCAGCACGGAGATCTCGCGCCGGGTCATCTCCCCGGTCCGGTAGTGCTCGACGGCCAGCTTGCTGATCAGGTCCTCGCCCGGCTCGGCGTCCTTCGCGACCACCAGCTCCTCCAGGTAGGCGTTCAGCTCCTCGCTGGCGGCCAGGGCGCGCAGGGGATCGGACTCGTCCATGACGAGCGTGCGGGCCACCTCCTGGAAGAAATCGCGGTCTGCGTAGGGCACGCCGAGCAGCTCGCAGATCACCTGCGAGGGGATCGGCAGCGCGAGGGCCTCCACGATGTCCACGGGTTTCGGGCCGGCGAGCAACGCGTCGACGAGCTCGTCGGCGATCCGCTGGATGCGGGGCCGCAACGCCTCGATCTTCTTCGGCGTGAACTCCGGGGTCAGCAACCGCCGCTGGGCGGTGTGCTCGGGCGCATCCATCTGCATCAGCGTCTTCATCTGCGCGTCCCGCGCCTTGCTCACCGCGTTGGTGTGCGGGAAACCGGGCTGCGCGACATCGACGCTGACGCGGGGATCGACCAGCAGCGCCCGGACATCCGCGTAGCGGGTGACCAGCCACGGCGTGCTGCCATCCCACAGCCTCACCCGCGACACCGGCGCCCGTTCCGCCAGCCCGGGCGCCGGATCGAACGGGCACCCCTGCGCGCGGTCCATCGGGAACATCGGAACCTGTGCGTCGTTCATAGAACTTCCTCGTGTCGGGTGGTCATGTGTTGTCGGCTTGGTCATCAGTGGGCGTCCGCCTTCTCCGCCGCAATTTCAATGGAAATCAGAGCTCTGATTTCCATTGAAATTGCGGGCGGCGCGCGACGTCGTTGGCGCGTCGCGCGGTGAAGATCCCGAGCGCGGCGATGGCGGTGAACCCGATCAGGAGGAAGCGGGCGGACGCGACCATCGACGGCGCGCCCAGGTTGACCAGGAGTCCGGCGACCGCCGCGCCGAAGGCGGTCGACATCGTCAGCACCGTCGCGATCGCGGCGGCGGTTTTCCGGCCCTCACCGGGATCATCGGTGCTGGCCATGGCGGCGACGGACAGGTGCGGCATGGCGATGCCGATTCCCGCGCCACCGGCGACGAGCACGGGCAGCCACGCGAGGACCACGAGCAGCGGCGCGTCGTCGTGCTGCAGCAGGGCGAGCACGGCGAACCCGGCGGCGAGTGCGGCCGGGCCGGCGACCTGGAGCCGCCGGATCGTCCGCTCCCGGCTCGCCGAGGAGCTCGCGATCTGGCTCGCCGACCAGCCGAAAGACAGTGCTGCGGCGAAGAATCCCGCCGCCACGGGCGGCAGCCCACCCAGGTGCTGGCCGAACAGCGGCAGGAACGTCTCCACGGCGACACCGGATGCGAGCAGCACGATGGTCAGGAAGACCCACCGCAACGCCGAGCCGGACTGGAACGTCGAACGCGGCAGGACCCGCACCTCCGCGCGCCTCTCCGCCACCAGGAACGCCAGGACCAACGCGAGTCCCAGCAGGATGAACGCCGTCATCGCGGCGGCGTTCGAGAGGATGCCGGCGACGCTCACCGCACCCACGGCCGCGACGACCAGCACCAGCGAGCGCACCGGTACCGGGGTCGCGTGCTCGTCCCGTCCGCTTCGCGGGAGCGCCTTGGGCACGAACGCCGCCATCACGACCGAGACGACGGCCAGCACCACGAAAGCCAGCCGCCACGAACCGAACTGCGCGAACAGCCCGCCGAGCGCCGGGCCCACGAAGTTGCCGACGCCGAACATCGCGGAGACCAACGCGCTGCCGCGCGACCACAGGTGGGATGGCAGCGCCGAGCGGATCATGGCGAATCCCAGGCCGGTCAGCAGTCCGGCGCCGAGGCCCTGGATGCCGCGGCCGACCAGCAGCACGGGCATCGCCGGGGCCATCGCGCAGACCAGTGAACCGCCGGCGAAGACGCCGAAGCCGATCAGGTAGGAGCCGACATCGCCGCGCTGGGAGAGCAACCGGCCCACGAACATCGTCGCGACCACCTGGGCGATCAGGAAGGCCGTCATGTTCCATGCGTACAGCCGCTCGCCGCCGATGTCGCCGACCGCCGTCGGCAGCAGGCTCGCCGCCACGTAGATGTTCACCGCGCCGACGAGCACTCCGCCGGCCAGCACGACCGCGGTGCTCAGATGACCGCCGAGCTCCCGCCACGACCCGGTATCCCGAGTGTTTTCCACGCGCTTTTCCTCACTGTTGAGCGATTGGCGCGTGCATCATGCCGGGCCGGGAACACCCGGTAAACGGACAAAACAGACGTGAAATGCGTCACATCTTCTTGAGGTCGCTCGCGATGGGTGAGCATTCGCGAACTGTCCGATGTCGACGGACCAGGGCGGGCTCACCGCCCGTGCTTCGCCGGTCCTGGAACGGCTTCGAAGGGGTCGATGCCGGTGAGGTCCACGCTGGCGGCCCACACGCCTGCGGCGAGCGCGGCGTCGGCGAGCGGCCCCTGAACGGCTTCGCTGCGCGGCTCGCCGCGAAGCCCGAAGATGCGAGGCCCCCACAGCTGGCCACCGCGAGCGGATGGATCCAGGGCCGCTCGAACGGCGGGCCATGCGCCGGCTTCCTTGCCCTGCAAGGCGAGACCGGCGGGCAGCCCCCGCAACCGCTGACCGGTGGTCCGGATGTGGACGGGCGGCCGGGAAGGGGTGAGGGAGTCGAGCGCGCCACCGGGGTGGTTCACCACGCTCAGCGCCGCCCCGCCGGTGGCGCGCAGGCGGCGGTCGAGCTCGAAGCCGAACAACATCTGCGCGAGCTTCGACCGCGCGTAGGCGCGTTTGGGTTCGTAGTCCCGTGTGCTCTGCAGGTCGGCGAGGTCCAGGCTCGCCGACTTCGCCACGAAGCTGCCGGTGGTGACCACGCGGCCCGCGCGTGCGGTGAGCAGTGGCGCCAGGTGGCCGACCAGCAGGAAGTGCCCGAGGTGGTTGGTGGCGAACGTCAGCTCGTGGCCGTCCTCGGTCGCCTGGCGCTGCGGCCCGTCCAGCAGCACCCCGGCGTTGCAGACGACCGCGTCGAGCCCGTCCGCGTCGAGCCCGTCCGCGGCGGACTTGATCGAGGAGAGGTCGGAGAGGTCCAGGCGGAGGTGGTGCACGCGCGCATCGGGGATCCGGGACCGGATCGATGCCATCGCGGCGTTCGCCTTGGCGCCGTTGCGGCTGCCGAGGACGACGGTCGCCCCGGTGCCGGCCAGCTGTTCGGCGGCGAAGTACCCGATCCCGGCGTTTCCGCCGGTCACCAGGAAGGTCTTCCCATCGGCGCGCGGTGGTCGGCGGACGTCCCACGGCGCGGTCTGGGCGGTGGGCGGCATGGCGGCTCCGGTGGGCTCGGTTTCGGGGTGCGGTGTCGCGCCCCGTCCCAGTAAATCGAAGTCATTCCGACTTTGCAACGACTTCGATTTTGGAGTCGCTCCTGCTCGTCGGTAGCATCGAGGCATGGCACAGACTCCGGCGCGGGTGTCCGACCGGCGCGAACGCAAGAAGGCCGCCACCCGCCAGGCGCTCTCGGCGGCCGCGCGCCGGCTGTTCCTGGAACGGGGCTTCGACAAGGTCACCGTCGCCGAGATCGCCGACACCGCGGACACGGCGGTGTCGACGCTGTTCGCGCACTTCCCCGGTGGGAAGGAAGCTCTGGTCCTGGGCGACGCCGGAGAGCGCGAGGCGGCCCTGGCGGCGGCCGTTCGCAACCGCCCGGAGGGCGGTTCGATCCTGGACGCCCTGCGCGACTTCCTCGCCACGCGAGGCCCTTTCGTCCCCGACCCCGAACCAGAGGCCCGGCGAGTCGCCGAACTCGTGGTAGCCACCCCGGCTCTGCGCGCCTACGCCCGGACGTTGTGGACGAGCTGCGAAGCCGCGCTAGCCCGCGTCATCGCCGAGGAAACCGGCCGCGACGCCGACGACCTCGCCCTGCGCCTGCTGGCCCGCTACGTCCTGGAAATTCCCGATCTCGCGGGCGCTGAAGCCGACCCGCGAGCGGCCCTGGACATCGCGTTCTCCCACCTCGCGCGCGGCTGGCCCGACCTGCCCTGAGCCGAACCTCGACAGTCGGCACCCGGCATTTCCCGCAGAACATCGGTCTCCGTACGTCGTAGTCCCTTGTGGACGTGATCTCGTTCCCGCTCGGCTGCTCTTGCATCCTGGATGTCAAGTGGGCTTTCCAGAAAGGCTTCGGGAGAGCTCCTCCCGAATGCGCCCGGCCCCTGGCACAAGTGGCGGTTTCGCGCGAAACCGGCGTCCGGCCCCACGTGGAATGGCGGTTTCGCGCGAAACCGGCGTCCTTCGTCCCAAGTGGCCGCGTCCCACACGTGACCACACCACGATGCGAAGCGGCCCCCGGGGCGGTGCGCGTCGCGCGGATTATCGGCTCTGGCTATAAGCGTGACTCGGGATTCGGCCTTGTTGGTGCCGCCGATCGCCGGTGGAGTTGTTGCTGCGCAGCGCTTGTCAACGAGGTCAAGGCCGTGACGGAGGGTCACATGGCATCAGCCGAAATCGGGACGCCGGTGGTGTCACCGGTGCTCCCACGCCCGGACCGCAAGGCCTGGGGCATCGTCATCCTGCTCTTCGCCTTCTTCACGCTGAACTTCGCGGACAAGGCGGCGGTGGGGTTGGCGGCGCAGCAGATCCGCCACGACCTCGGCCTGACCGCCGGCGACTTCGGCCTGGTCGGCAGCGCGTTCTTCTGGTTGTTCGCCGTCGGCGCGGTGGGGTTGTCCGCCGCCATGCGCTGGATCTCCGCGAAGTGGGCGGCGGCCATCCTGATGTTCACCTGGATCGCCAGCATGCTGCCGCTCGCGGTGCCCACGACGTTCGGGGTGCTGCTGGTGTCCCGGATCGTGCTGGGCTTCTTCGAGGGGCCGGCGCACGCCCTGTGCCAGAGCGTCGTCGCCGACCGGTTCCCGAAGGAGAAGCGCGCGTTCGCCGGGTCGATCGTGAACGCGGGGTCCTCGGTCGGCCCGCTGATCTCCGCGCCGGTGCTGACGTGGGTGATCGTCTCGTACTCCTGGCACGCCGCGTTCCTCGTGCTGATCGCGGTCGGCGTCGTCTGGCTGGTCGTCTGGCTGTGCTACGTCGAGCGGCAGCCGCTGCGGAAGCGCCCAGTGGCCGCGGCGGCGGAGGCAGACCCGAACGGGCACATCGACGTGCCGTTCCTCCGGCTGCTGCGGCTGCGCAGCTTCTGGGGGCTCAGCCTGCTCTCGTTCGCGGGTTACCTCATCACCTCGCTGAAGGTCTCGTGGCTGCCCGCGTTCCTCGGCGAAGGCCTCGGCTACGCGCCGACCACCGTCGGATGGCTGGTCACCGCGCCCTACGCCACGGCGGTCGTCGTCCTCGTCGCCAGCGGATACCTGTCCGGCCGGCTCCTCGCGCGGGGCTGGAGCTCCCGGGCCGCGCGCGGTCACCTCAGCGGCGTCCTGATCGTCTTCGCCGGGCTGAGCATGATCGCGTTCGCGCTGGTCGGGCCGGGGACGCTCCAGCTGGTGCTGGTGATCTGCACCTTCTCCATCAACAGCGTCGCGTTCTCGGTCGCCTTCGCGGGCGCCTCCGACTTCCTGCCGCAGCGCCAGCGGACCGCGTTCTTCGGGTGCGTGATCGGGTTCTACAGCATCGCGGGAATCGTCGCCCCCTACGCGCTGGGGCTCATCGTCCAAGCCGGACCGACGCCGTCCGAGGGCTACTCGAACGGGTTCCTCGTCGTCGGCATCGCCATCTGCGCGTGCGCCGTGATCGGCGCGCGGCTGCTGGACCCCGAGGCCGCCCGCCGGACCCTGGAGGCCGAGACCGCGATGAGGAAGGCTTCGTGATGGAGGCACCGCTGACCGGGATCCGGGTGGTGGACCTGGGCCAGTACATCGCCGCTCCCGGGGCCGGCCAGCAGCTGGCCGACTTGGGCGCCGAGGTGATCAAGGTGGAGAGCCCCAGCGGCGACCAGGCGCGATCCGTCGGCTCGTTCGGCCAAGCGATGCTGCACGCGAACAACCGCGGCAAGCGCAGCATCGCGATCGACCTGCGGCACCCCGAGGGGTTCCGAGTCCTCGACGAGCTGTGCGCGGGATCGGACGTGCTGCTGCACAACTTCCGGCACGGCTCGGCCGAACGCCTCGGCATCGGGCCGGAGCGGACGCGTTCGCGCCACCCGCACCTCGTCTACGGGTTCGTCACCGGGTTCGGAACCCGTGGCCCCTCGGCGGGGCGTGCGGGGCTGGACATCGCGGCCCAGGCCGAGTTCGGGATCATGCACACCACCGGCGACGCCGACGGCGAACCGCAGCGCGTCGGCTTCACCGTCGCCGACGTGCTGGCCGCGAACGCCTTGGCGGCCGGGGTGCTCGCCGCGCTGGTCCGGCGCGGCCGGACCGGCAACGGCGCGGTCGTCGAGACCTCGCTGATGGAAGCGGTGGTGGCGGCCCAGGCGACGCAGTGGACGGGCTACCGCCTCACCGGCGAGGCGCCCCGGCGGACGGGCAACGGCCAGCCCGCGGTGGCACCCGCCGCGGATCTCGTGCGGACCGTCGACGGCGCCGTCGTGGTCTCCGCCTACACCGCGACCAAGTGGGCCGCGCTGTGCTCGGCGATCGACAGGCCGGAGCTCACGACCGACCCGCGCTTCGCGGACAACGGGTCGAGGGTCGCGAACCGGTTGGCGCTGAAGGAAGTCCTGAGCTCCGCGCTCGGCCACCTCACCCGCGCCGAGGCGATCGCGCTGCTGGCCTCGCGGGGGATCGTGTGCGGCTCGGTGCGGTCGTTCGACGAGCTCGTGAAGGACGCCGACCTCGCCGCATCGGGCCTGGTCGTCGAGCTGGACGAGCTCGGGATCGACGCCCCGGCCGCGCCCTTCCGGGTCGACGGGGCGGCCCGCGGCCGGACGTCGGCCGCGCCCCGGCTGGGCGCCCACACCCGCGACGTGCTGCGCGAACTCGGGCGCAGCGAGGACGAGATCGACCGGCTGGCCGACGATGGCGTCGTCGCCCTGCCGGAGCAACCGCGACCAAGGATGGAGAAACGATGACCCGCGCCGCCGGCATGGCCGACTTCGACGCGTACTTGCGCACGATCGCCGCGTTCACCGACGACGAGCTGATCCCCGCCGAGGCCGAAATGGTCGCCGCGGGACAGGTTCCGGATGCGATCGTGCGCCGCATGGCCGAGCTCGGGCTGTTCGGCATCTCGATCCCGCCCGCCTACGGCGGGCTCGGCTGGACCATGGAGCAGCAGGTGCTGCTGACGCTCGAGTTCACCAGGGCGTCGTGCGTGTACCGGTCCCGCTTCTCGACCGTGATCGGGCTCTGCTCGCAGGCGATCCTCGACCACGGCACGGAGGAGCAGCGCCGCGAGATGCTGCCGGAGATGGCGGCCGGCCGGCGGGTGACCTCGTTCGCGCTGACCGAGCCGGAGGCCGGTTCCGACGCCACCAACGTGCAGACCGTCGCGCGGCGCACCGGCGACGGCTGGGTCCTGGACGGGTCGAAGCGCTACATCACCAACGCCCACTGGGCGGACGCGCTGCTCGTCTTCGCGCGCACCGACGGCGCCGAGGGCCCCGAGGTGTCCGCGTTCATCGTGGACCGGACCGCGCCCGGCGTGTCGACCCGGATCCCGGAGCACATGAACGGCCACGCCGAGGGCCCCGTCGCCGAGATCGACCTGAAGTCGGTGGTCGTCGCCGAGGACCGGCTGCTCGGCGGGGTGCCCGGCACCGGGCTCGCGGCCGCGATGCGCGGGATCAACCACGCCCGGCTCCACGTCGCCGCGACCTGCGTCGGCCAGGCGACCCGGATGCTGGAGGAGGCCACCCGCCACGTCAGCGAGCGGCACCAGTTCGGCGCCCCGCTCGCCGATCTCGGCGTCGTGCAGGCCGAACTGGGCCGGTGCTACTCGGAGATGGAGGCCGGGCGGGCCCTCGCCCTAGACGCCGCCCGCGCGTTCGACGCCGGAACCGTTCCCCGGCAGCGGATTTCGGCGGCGAAGCTGTACTGCTCGGAGATGGTCGGCAGGGTCGCCGACCGGTGCGTGCAGCTGCTCGGCGGGGAGGGCATCGTCGGGCCGCACCCGGTGCCCCGGATGTGGCGCGACGTCCGCACCCTGCGCATCTACGAGGGTGCCTCCGCGATCCACGAGCGGAACCTGGGCCGCGCGATGATCCGGTCGGTCGCGGCGGACGGGATGCTGCCGGACAGCTACCGCGTACGTTAGGGCTCGTCATCGGGAGCGCGCCGGCCCCGGACGATCGGAGGAGGGACGATGGAGCTGCGCCAGATCGAGTACTTCCTGGCCGTGGTCGAGCACGAGGGCCTGAACCGGGCCGCGCAGCGCCTCTACGTCTCCCAGCCGGCGCTCTCCCAGGCGATCCAGGCGCTCGAACGCGAGCTCGGCGTGGAGTTGTTCCAGCGCGTGGGACGGCGCAGCCTCGTCCTGACCCCGGCGGGAACGCTGCTGGTCCCGAAGGCGCGGGCGATCCTCGACGGCGTCGTGGCCGCCCGGGACGCGATGAGCCGGGCCCGGGATCTCAAGGCGGGCTCCGTTTCCATCGGCACGATGCCGGAGATGTCCAGTGACGCGGTCGCCTCCTGGATCACCTCGTTCCGGGCCCGGCATCCGGACGTGCGGCTGGACATCGCCGAGGCCGCCGGCGTCCGGGCGCTGTGCGGCGAGGTCGTCGCCGGCCGGTACGAGCTCGGGTTCACCACGCGGCCCGTCCCGACCGAGAGCCTGGACTTCGTCGAGCTCGGCGTGCAGCGGCTGCTGCTGGTGATGCCGCCGGGCTCGCCGGCACCGCCGACCGGGCGGCTGCCGCTCGACGCCCTCGGTGACCTGCCGCTGACGATCTGCTCGCTGGCGCAGCGCGAGAACGACCGGGTCGCGACGGCGCTGCGGGATGTGGGGGTGGAGCCGCGGCTGATCGCGAGCATGCCCAATCGCCACGCGCAGCTCACGCTCGTCCTCGGCGGCGGCGTGCACGCCTTCCTCCCGCTGCGGATGGCCGTTCAGGCGCGGCGGCTCGGTGCCGTCGTGATCGAAACCGATCCGCTGGTGTCGGTGCCCTTCGGCGTGGTCCACCGGCGTGCCGCGCTGAGCCCGGCGGCGGCGGAGGTGGTCAGCCAGTGCAAGGCCACCCTCGACACCTGGTACGCCGCCATCGCCGGCCTCCAGACCGAAGGGGCGAGCCTGATCGACGCGGCCGACGCCGCCTACGACGACGTGCACCGCCCGATGAATCCGGGCGGCTAGGCCGTGTTTCGGGTAGCGGGTGGGTCTTGGGCGGATAGTTCTTCGGCCAGTTCCATGCAGCGCAGGCGGGCTGGGGAGAAGTCGTAGGGCATCTTGCCGGTGGCTTCGAACACGCTCATGGGGTCAGCCTCCCGCCTGCCGGAGCTGAGGTCGGCCTCGTCCTCGCCGTCATCGGCGGTAGCAGGGTGCAAAGTGTCCCAGGCGTCGCAGAGGGCATCGTCGTCCTTACCCAGGCCGGACTCCTCGATGACGGCCTGCAGGGCGCTTTCGAAGGCGTGCCGCTCGGCGGCCACTTGAGCCACCCGTGGATCATCGACGGCGACACTGTCGTCGAGTGCCTCCTCGGCGTCATCGATGCGGTCGGAATCCTCCCGCAGAGCGGGATGCGTGGCCAGGACGACGAAGCGGGTGGCCTGGACGGCCGCGCCGAGCGGGCCGAAGATCCGCTCAGTGACCAGCAGACTGTCCAGGTCCGCCTGACGCAGGGAGCCCTCGGGCAGGCTCTTGAGGCGTTCGGTGACGAAGTCGGAGAGCAGGCCCAGCCGGCTGCCTTCGGTGCGCATCCGCTGCACGGCGGTCCGTTGCCGCCGCAATTCCGCCTCCTGCTCGGCGAGGGTTTCCTCCAACCGCTCCAGGATGCCCTCGATACCTTCTCCGCCGTCCGCACCGGCGGAAGCCGTGCCGGTGGTAAAGGCGTCACGGATGTCGTTCAGGGCGATCCCGGCGTCGGCCATCTTTCGAATCCACAGCAAGCGGATCATGTCCTCGTACCCGTAGCGGCGGCGGTCATCGCCGCCCCGCTCAGGCTCGGGGAGCAGGCCGATCTCGTGGTAATGGCGAATCGCCCGTGGCGTGCTGCCGGCGAAGGCCGCCGCGTCACCGATCTTGACCTGGCGGGGTGGCATGAAAGACGAATGCATGAGCAGGGACCTTTCCTCAAGGGATCGGGGCGTAAGTCCACCGGACCACATGCCGCTGCGGAAGGTGCAACCCCATGCGCACCGCTCCGCGCCAATGCCAGGAAATGCGGTCATCGTCGCCTATCAGGCGGTCGGGAGGGAGTCCTCGGCTGCCCTTTCCCGCGGTGCATCGTTGCCGGACGGGACGGCTCCGCGGCGGTTGCGCAGCATGGTGATCGCGATGATCGCGCTGATGGCGGTGAGGGCGGCGCAGGCGAGGCCGATCGTGTTGAGCCCGCTGGTGTACGCCTCCTTGGCAGCGGTCATCAAGTCCTCGGCGGCCTTGGCGGGCAGTTCCCGGGCGGCGGTGATGGCGTCCTCCATGCTTGTCCTGGCGGTGCCGGCCGGGATTCCGGCGGGAGGCGCGATCGATTCGCGGTAGACGGCGGCGCCGAGGCTGCCGAGCGTGGCGACGCCGAGCGCGTTGCCCAGGTCGCCGCTGATGGAGGAGAGGCCCGCCGCGGAGCCGCCCCGCTCGGGCAGGACGGACCCGACGACCAGGTTGGTGCCGAGCGAGCCGAAGGTGCCGACGCCGATGAAGATGATCACGAATCCGGTCATCAGCAGCGGCATCCCGCCGACCGGGTCGACGAAGACGAGCATCAGGTAGCCGGCCGTGCCGATGAGCAGGGCCACCCCGATCACGGTGCCGAGCTGGAAGTGCTTGGCGAAGATCGGCGCCACCTGCGCGGCGATGATCGAGGCGATGGCCGCGGGCAGCATCCACAGACCCGCCGCCATCGGCGAGAGTCCCTCGACCATCTGGAGGAACCCGGTGATGAAGAGGTAGCCGCCTCCGGTGCCGAGCATCGAGACCATCAGGATCAGCAGCGCGGCGGTGAACGCGCCGACCCTGAAGAGCTTCAGGTCGAGCAGCGGGTGGGCGAGCTTGCCCTGCCGCGACACGAAAGCCGCGCCGACGGCCAGGCCGACGACGATCGCGGCGACCGGCACCGCCGCGAAGCCGTAGCGCGCGAGCTCCTTCAGCCCGTAGATGATCGACAGGATCGACACCAGCGACAGCAGCACGCTCAGCAGGTCGATCCGGCCGGCATCGGGGTCCTCGTACTCCGGCAGCACGAGCGGGGCGGCGATCAGCAGCACCACCATGACGGGCACGCCGAGCAGGAACACCGAGCCCCACCAGAAGAACTCCAGCAGTGCGCCGCCGATGACCGGGCCGAGCGCCGTGCCTCCCATGAAGCAGCCGGCCCACACCGCGATGGCGCGACCGCGCTGGTGCGGGTCGTGGAACATGTTGCTGATGAGGGCGAGGGTGGACGGCATCAGCGTCGCGGCGGCGATGCCGAGCAGGGCGCGGGTGATGATCAGGGCCTCCGCGCTGGTGGAGAAGGCGGCGGCCACCGAGGTGATGCCGACGGCGACGGCGCCGATCATCAGCAGCTTGCGACGGCCGATCCGGTCGCCGAGGGTGCCCATGGTGATGAGGAAGCCGGCTATCAGGAAGCCGTAGATGTCCATGATCCACAGCGTCTGCGTGCCGGTGGGCTGCAGCCCTTCGGCGAGGTGGGGAAGTGCCAGGTACAGCACGCTCTGGTCGAGGGAGATCAGCAGGGTGGGCAGGGCGAGCACGGCGAGCCCCAGCCACTCCCGGGGCCCGGCCTTCCGGACAGGGCCCTCGGGGGCGTTCGACGGCATGGTTTTTCCCAACTCGTAGCTTGAACCGGTGTCGTGGCGTGCGCGCGAACGAGGTGGCGTCCCGGCCGGGATCGATCGGGACGCCATGACCTCGACTTGACTTCAGGTCAAATCGCGTCGCCGGATTCGCCCGGCCAGTTCTGCCAGGAGGTCGACCAGGAGGTTCCGGGTGAATTCGTCGGTCAGGATCCCGTTTTCGTCGAACCGCTCGTGGGCGCGGAAGACGAGAACCTCCGGTTTGGCGAGCACATCGGCGCCGACGCTCCCGAGGATCTGGCGCAGGGCCAGCTGGGCGCGCACGGTTCCCAGCGCACCAGGAGAGGCGCCGACCACGGCGACCGGCTTGCCGGCCATGCCCGCTCCGTCGGGCATGCGGCTCATCCAGTCGATCGCGTTCTTCAGCGCGGCAGGGATCGACGCGTTGTGCTCCGGGGTCGCGATCAGCAGCCCGTCGGCCTGCGAGACGTACTGGTGCAGGTCGTGCACCGCGGCCGGCAGCGGGCCTCGTTCCAGGTCCTGGTCGTACAGCGGCAGATCGCCGAGGCCGTAGATCTGAATGGACATCGGGCCGGGGTTGAACTTGTCGGCCGCGCGCAGCAGCGCGGTGTTGTAGGAGTCGGCGCGCAGGCTCCCGGAGAGAGCGAGAACGCGGTATTCCTTTGCCGGTGCGGTCATTTCGAGCTCCTGTTCATCGATTGGCCCACGACGAGCGCGACGAGGGCGATGGTGAATCCGGTGATCTGCCCGGGGGTGAGGGTCTGGCCGAGGAAGACGAATCCGGCCAGCGTGGCGACGAGCGGGTTCGCGGTCGACAGCAGCGATGTCGAGGTGGGCGCGAGGCGTTGCACGCCGCGGAACCACAGCGTGTAGGCGAGCGCGGTTCCGATGAGCCCGACGTAGGCGAAGCCGAGCAGGTTCGCGGCGGTGAACGTCGCCGGCAGCCCTTCGGTCGCGAGCGTCAACGGCGTGAGCGCCAGCCCGCCGATGGTGAGTTGCCAGCCGGTCATGGTCAGCGCCGGAACCGGTGAACCCCACTTCTTGCCGAGCACGATCGCCAAGCCCATCAGCGAGGTCGCCGCGAGCATGGCGGCAATGCCGACCGGGTCCGGCATGGTCGCAGCCGCAGTGGTCATCAGTGCGACACCGGCCGCGACCGCGACGCACGCGAGCAGCACTGCGCGCGGAGTGCGGATCTTCAGCAGCGGGACCGCCAGCGCCGCGACGATGAGCGGCTGCAGCGCTCCGAAGGTGGCGGCGAGCCCGCCGGGCAGCCGGTAGACGGCCACGAACAGCAGCGGGAAGAACGCGCCGACGTTGAGCATCCCGAGCGCGGTCGTCTTCCACCACCACGCCCCCTGCGGCAGCGTCCGGGTAAAGGCCAGGATGAGCAGACCCGCGGGCAGTGCACGCGCGGCGGCGGCCAGCAATGGCCGATCCGGCGGCAGCAGCAGAGTGGTTGCGACGTAGACGGTTCCGAAGCTCACGGGCGCAATCGCGGTGAGCAGCGCGTCGCGCAGCGGCGTCGGTTCGCGGATGCGCGCCCCCGGCGCCAGGTCTGCGACGGCGACCATGTCACTGCCTCCTCCATCGGGTAATCTCGACGTCGAGATAAAATCAGGAGGACAATCTCGATGTCAAGTCTCTCGACATCGAGTTATCAAGGAGTGGATGTGGCCGACACCGTCGACATGATCATGGATCTCTGGCGCGAGGAAGCGCCGGAGCTGGCAGAGGACCTGTGGCCGGTGGCGATCGTGGGGCGAGTGCAACGACTCGCCCGCATCCTCGACCGCGCTTTGAAGGACTTCTACGCCGAGCACGGTCTCGAGGTGTGGGAGTTCGACGTCCTCACCACCCTGCGCCGGTCCGGTCCGCCCTACGAACTGACCCCCGGAGCACTGCTCGAGGCGGCGATGATCACCTCGAGCACGGTCACCAACCGCATTGACCGCATGGAGGCGAAGGACCTCGTCGAACGCGTCCGGGACCCCGACGACCGCCGCTCGGTGCGCGTTCGCCTGACCGCACACGGAATCGAGGTCGTCGACCGCGTCTTCCGGCTCCACCTGGCCAACGAGGCACGGCTGCTCCCGGACTACGAACCCGCCGACTACCAACAACTCACCGGCGAGCTCCGCCGCCTGCTCGAGCACTTCGGAGACCGGCTCGACCGGGGCCGGGCCACCGGCAAACCGGCCGAAAGCGCCTGAGTCCCGTCTCCGGCGAACCTCGGGGCTGCCCGATGAAAACGTCCCTTCTGGACGGTGGGCTCGCCCGGAAGGGGTGCTGTCGACGAGGAAGCAGGACACGACAGCGGTGCCGGACGCCAATCGAGGCGCCGCGGGGAGGGCCTGTCGTCCCGGCGGGTCCCCCCGTGGGTTCGATCTCGTCGATCGCGAGCCGGGCCTCGCTGCTCGTGCCGATGAAAGAAGTTTGTTTTCTCCTTGACTTTCTTCCCGAGGTGTCCTTAAAGTAGCCGAGCTTCTGCTGCCGTCGATTGGAGAGGAACGTTGCTCATCTGAGGTCCTGAGACGCCGTGCGTCGCGCTCGTTCCCGAAGCGCCGACCCGGTCGCGACCTCTGCGATGTGAGCCGTTCCTCCGCCTCCGCCCCGGACAACGGGCCGTGAGTCGGCGTTTCCCGCTTCGCCTGCTGTCGCTCGCGGCGTCTCGAACGCGTTGCAACCACACCGCTACTTCGAGCAACTGCGAGGCCCTCATGTCCACTTCCACGCACCTGCCCGGCATCGCCGCCATCACCTGCACCGAGCTCGGCTACTCCTGGCCGGACGGCAGCCAGGTCTTCGACGGGCTGCAGGCTGCGTTCGGACCCGGCCGCACCGGCCTCATCGGGCTCAACGGGTCGGGCAAGTCCACCCTGCTGAAGCTGGTGGCGGGCGAGCTCGCGCCGACCGCCGGCGCGGTCCGGGTGTCCGGCGATGTCGGCTACCTGCCGCAGAACGTCGCGCTGGACACCAGGATGCGCGTCGACGAGGCCCTCGGCATAGCCGGGATCCGCGCCGCGCTCAACGCCATCGACGCCGGTGATGTGCGCGAGGAGCACTTCGCCACGATCGGCGACGACTGGGACGTCGAGGAGCGCGCGGCGGCCATGCTCGCCGGTCTCGGGCTGGGCCACATCGGTCTCGACCGCACCATCGGCGAGGTCTCCGGCGGCGAGTCGGTGCTGCTGCGGCTGGCCGCGCTGCTGCTGACGCGGCCGGACGTCCTGCTGCTCGACGAGCCGACCAACAACCTCGACCTGCATGCCAGGCGACGGCTGTACGAGGCGGTCGGGAACTGGTCGGGCGTGCTGGTCGTGGTCAGCCACGACCGCGAACTGCTGCAGCGGGTGGACCAGATCGCCGACCTCCGGGACGGCGAGATCGGTTGGTACGGCGGCAACCTCGCCGCCTACGAGGAGACGCTCGCCGTCGAGCAGGAGGCGGCGCAGCGGATGGTCCGCGTCGCCGAGACCGATCTGCGGAGGCAGAAGCGCGAACTCGCCGACGCGCACATCAAGCTGGCCCGCCGGAAGCGGTACGGCCAGAAGATGTGGGACACCAAGCGCGAGCCGAAGGTCGTGATGAGCGAGCGCAAGCGGCAGGCCCAGGTCTCCGCCGGCAAGCACCGCATCATGCACGAGGAGAAGCTCGCCGAGGCGAAGGAGCGGCTAGACGAGGCGGTGGAGGCGGTGCGCGACGACGACGAGATCCGGGTCGATCTGCCGCACACGGCGGTGCCGCTCGGCCGAACCGTCCTGACCCTGCGCGACTTGCGCCTGCGCTACGGGGCGCGGGTGCGGGGCGAGTTCGAACTGCGCGGGCCCGAACGGGTCGCGCTGTTGGGCCGGAACGGCTCGGGCAAGACGACGCTGCTGCGCACCATCGCCGGGAATCTGGATTCGCTGGAGGGGGAGGCCACCGCGCACGTACCGCTGCGCTTCCTGCCCCAGCGGCTCGACGTCCTGCAGGAGGAGCTGAGCGTCGCCGAGAACGTGGCGCGATTCGCGCCGGGTTCGACCAACAACGAGATCCGGGCCCGCCTGGCCCGCTTCCTCTTCAAGGGGGCGCGGGCCGACCAGCAGGCGGCGACGCTGTCCGGCGGTGAGCGATTCCGCGCGGCGCTAGCCGCGCTCATGCTCGCGGAACCGGCGCCGCAGCTGCTCATGCTGGACGAACCGACGAACAACCTCGACATGGCCAGCGCACGTCAGCTGGTCGCGGCGTTGAGGTCGTACGAAGGGGCGCTGATCGTGGCGAGCCACGACATGCCGTTCCTCGAATCGATCGGCATCACCCGGTGGGTCCTGCTCGACGAGGAGCTCCGCACGATCCGGGAACCGGCCACGGCCTGATCGCGTCGTAGCCGGACCGTCCCTCGTGGACGAAAGGAGGGGTGGTGGGTCCGCCGGGACCTGCCGCCCCTCCGCGCCGCCCGGCCCTAGTGCTCGACGACCTGGCGCACCTCGACGACGTACGGGCCTGCCAGGTATCCGCCCGCGCGGTGCTCGATTCCGTCGGCCGCGGCGTCGTCCCGGACGGTCGCTGTGCGGGCGAAAAACCCGAACGCGCGGGAGATCGCTTCGGCAGGCCACAGTGGATTGATCGCGGTGCACCACCGTGCAGCTGCTGTGAGTTCACCCGAGGAGGAGGGGGAATCCGATGCCGGGACGTCGGTTCGCCGGTGGTGCTCAGGAGAACGCGCCGCACCAGGCGAGCTGGTGCACGTCGACATCAAGAAGCTGGGCAACATCCCCGACGACGGCGGCCACCGAGCCGTTGGCAGCCAAGCCGGCCAACGGCATCGCACCCGCACGCCCTGCAAACGACTGGACCGCAACGGCAACAGTCATGCCCGCAACGCATACCCCACCTGGATTCACACCTACAACCACCACCGCGGCCACACCGCACTCGGCGGCCTACCACCCGCCAGCCGCGTCCCAACCTCTCAAGTCAGTACACCTAGGGTGTGTCATCGACCCGCGCGGCGATGACATCCGGGGTCTCGGCGCACAGCACGCGCCACTATGGTGGACCGATGACGTCGATCAAGAAGTTCCAAGTCACCTTCGACTGCGCAGAACCCGAGCGCGTCGCTCGTTTCTGGTGCGATGTGCTGGGGTACGTCGTGCCGCCGCCACCGGAGGGGTTCGCCACTTGGGACGATTACGATCGCACGCTGCCGCCGGAGCGTCAGGGTTCGTCGTTCGTCTGCCTCGATCCCTCAGGTGAGGGCCCGAGACTGTACTTCCAGCGCGTTCCCGAAAGCAAGGTCGTCAAGAATCGGGTGCACCTCTGCGTGCGGGCCGGCACCGGGCTCGTGGGTGAAGAACGCCTCGCCACGCTCGAGGCCGAGTGCGCACGACTGGTCGCGCTCGGCGCGGTACGCGTGCAGCTGCTGCTTGCCGATGGTGAGAACGAGTCGTGCATCGTGATGCAGGACATCGAGGGCAACGAGTTCTGCCTCGATTGAGGGGTGTCTTCGTTCTGTCCCCGTGGGGCAGAACGAAGAACTGCTCTGGGCGCACGTCGTCGACGGTTGGGAAGTGCCGTGCGTGGAACCATCCGGTCCTGCGCCACGTCGCAGCAGTTGATCATCGGAATCGGAGTCCGGTGTGACACGCCACCAAGCCGGAGGAACCGATGACGAGCAAGCTGACCGCGTACGAGACGACGTGGCTCGGTGTGCTGGAAGAATTGCGCAGTTGCCCGGGGATCAGGCGGGAAAGCGCCGATCAGGGGCAGCTGGCCGACGCGGACGCCGACCGGGCGTTCGGTGAACTCGCCGACCGGGACGGCATCGTGCTGGACCCGTCGCTGAAGCCCTACCACCTGCGGTTCTCCGGCCTTGCGGCGGTGTGGGACGTGCCCGATCCCAACCCCGACTACGACGAGGACTGCCTCATCGCCGGGGAGTTCCACCTGGACAACATCCACCGGGCGGTCCAGTCGGGTCCGCTGGTGGAGCGCTTGTACGACCCCACGCCCGAGGAGCTGCAGCTGTACTCCGGGTTCCGCTGCTTCGACGGAACCCCGCATGCCGGAGCCGGGCACCTGTCGATGCTGCGGATCCAGCCGGGCGTGGCCAATCCCGAGCTGTGGTTCGACGCGACGACCAAGGGCTACCACCGGATGGACCTCGACTTCCCCGGCTACCTCGAGGCGTTGCGCATCACGAAGGGCACCTACGGGTGGCAGTTCCTGTTCACCGACGTCTCGCTGGACGACGACGGTGAGCACGAGGTCTCCGGGCAGTTCGCGGAGATCATGCTGGAGGTCTTCCCGACGTTGTTCCCCGATCACGACTACGCGCCGCTGCGCGCCCGGCTGGCCGAACGCCGCAGCGGCTTCCAGGCCTGATCGTCGGCCTCCACGCGCACGGTCCAATCGATCTCGCCCTCGGCGTTCGCCTGCGCGAGCGGGGGCGTCGCGGTCTCAATCCTGTCCGGGTGCTTCTTCCGAGTTCGGTGGACCTCAGAGGATGGACGACTGCCCCGACACGACTGCCCCGACACGACTGCCCCGACACGGCCGCCCCGACACGCCGGAGGATGTGGACAACCCCGGGTACCTGTGGACAACTTCCGCAATTTCAATGGAAATCAGAGGTCCGATTTCCATTGAAATTGCGGAACCCCGGTGCAGGGGTGAGGACGGGCGCATCGTGGCTGAGGGGCCAGGGGGATCGGGGCTGGGGGCCCGGGGGGTGTTCCTATGGTTTTGTCAAGCGGCGGCTGGAGGTGCCTCGGGCTGGGTTGTGGGGCGGGCTGGCTGGTAGAGGGTCTTGTTGCGGAGCATGGCGAACAGGACGTCGCAACGTCGTCGTGCGAGGCAGATCAGGGCGGCGTTGTGCTTTTTGCCCTCGGCCCTCTTGCGGTCGTAGTAGGCGCGGCTGACCGGGTCGGACAAGGCGGCGAACGCGGCGAGGAAGAACGCGCGTTTGAGCTTGCGGTTGCCGGTGTGGGCGGGGTGCTCACCTCGGATGCTGCTGCCGGATCGGTGGGTCACCGGTGCGATGCCGGCATAGGCGGCCAGGTGCGCGGAGCTGGCGAACGCGGAGGCGTCGCCGATCTCCAGCAGGATGCGAGCGGCAGTCCTGACCCCGATGCCGGGCATGGAGGTCAGGACCTCGGCAAGAGGGTGCGCATCAAGGATCCCCTCGGCCTCGGCGGCGAGTGCTTTCCGTTGTTCCAGTACGGTTTTCAGGCTCTCGGCCAGTCGTGGCAGCACCATGTCGGCTGCGGTGGCGCCGGGAACCACCACGGTCTGCTCGGACAAGGCGGCGAGGATGTCGTCGACGAGTCGCTGGCCCATGCGGGGCGCGTGTGCGGTGGCGATCGAGGTCAGTTTGCGGCGGCTGGTGTTGCCCAGGCCGATCGGCCCGCCGCAGCGGGCCAGGAGTTCCAGCACCGCGGCATGGGTGACGCGAGGTCCCAGGGCGCGTTCGAGGGCCGGGTGGATACCGGTGAGCAGGCCACGGATGCGGTTGCTGATCCGGGTGGCCTCGGCGGCCAGGTCGTCATCGAAGCCGATCAGCACGCCGAGTTCGGCCAAAGCGTCGTCACCGACGTCGACCTGCCGCAGCGTGTGGGGCAGGGTGCGTGCGGCGTCGGCGATCACGAAGGCGTCGCGGGCGTCGGTTTTGGCGTTGCCCGGGTAGAGGTCGGCGATGCGGCGCATGGCCAGGCCGGGCAGGTAGGCGACCTGGTGCCCGCAAGCGTGAGCGACCGCCACCGGCAGAGCACCGATCGTTGCCGGTTGATCCACTACGGCCAGCAGTGGCCCGTGGGCGGCGAGTTTGTCGAACAGTGCCCGCAGCTTCGGTTCGCTGTTGGGCAGCGGCCCGTCGTGCAGCCGTTTGCCGGACGGGTCCAGGCCCACGGCATGGTGTTCACCTTTGCCCACGTCCAGACCGAGGAACACGCCGTACGTGCTGGTCATCGACCATGTCCTTCGTATCGAGGTTGCTGGTCACCAGTCAGGCATCGACGGCCGGCAGCCACGTTACGACGAGACCTACCCGAGGGTGGCCGTGTCCCTATTAGCGGTCCACCGATGCCACCAGGCCCGGTGACACCACCCCCCGGATCATCCGCTCGACTGGGGGAGCTAGTCATGCCGGACCTGGCGACCAGGGCTCCAAGATCAGAGCCACGAAAAAGGTAACGGGGGGGATCATGAGCGTCGTGTCGGTCGGGTTCGGTTCTGGTGGCACTGTTGTGCCGAACTGCGGTTCTGGTTGGCGCCGGGCGGGAAATTCTCTTAGCTCTGTTATTCTTAGTTCGTCTTGTTCTCGAGTTTCGGGTGGTGGGCGAAGGTGGTCCGACGCAACCGGTCCCGGCCGGACGCGGTCGACTTCATGCTGGCGGAGTGGCGCCGCGAGGTCCCGGACGTTGACGCATCCGGCATGGCCGTTTTCGGCCGCCTGCACCGCGCCTACCACCGCTACCAGGACCAGCTGAACCGGATCTTCCAGTCCTTCGACCTGACCATGGCCGGGTTCAGCATCCTCGCGTCGCTGCGCCGGGCGGGCAGCCCGTACCGGCGCACCGCGGGCGAGCTCGCCGACGCCGCGTTGGTGACCACGGGCGGCATCACCCAGCGCGTCGACAAGCTCGAGGCCGCCGGCCTGGTGCGGCGGGAGCGCGACGCCGACGACCGGCGCACCGTTCACGTGCAGCTGACCGAGGAAGGCCTCGCCTTCACCGACAGGGTCAGCGAGGCCCACTTCGCCAACGAACGCGAGATGCTCAGCGGCCTGTCCGCCACGGAGCAGGAACGCCTCGCGGACCTGCTCAGCAGGCTCGAAGGCTCCCTCGACCACGCGGTGGCCAGGCGCGCCGGCGAGTGATCTTCCGGCAAGAGCCGGGAGATCCCTCTCCGGCGCGCCTGTCGACCTCCGAACCCGGAGCCCGAGGTCTCTGCAGTTTCAATTGAAACTGTCGACCTCTGAACCTCCTGGGGTGCGAGGTTTCCGCGGTTTCAATTGAAACTGTCGACCTCTGAACCCTCTGGGGTGCGAGGTTTCCGCGGTTTCAATTGAAACTGTCGACCTCTGAACCCTCTGGAGTGCGAGGTTTCTGCGGTTTCAATTGAAACTGCGGACCTCCGGTGGGCGGTGGGTTAGGTGGCCCAGGGGAGCGGGGCTTCGTCGAGGCCCCAGTAGAGGCTCTTCTGCCGGGTGTACCGGAGGATCGCGTCGCGGCCCTTGTCCGTGCCCACGCCGCTGGCCTTCATCCCGCTGAACGGGGTGGCGATGCTGAACTGCTTGTAGGTGTTGATCCACACCGTGCCCGCGTCGATGCGCCGGGCCACCCGCCAGGCCCGCCGGTAGTCCCGGGTCCAGATCCCGCAGGCCAGGCCGAAGATCGTGTCGTTCGCCCGGGCGATCAGGTCGTCCTCGTCGCGGAAGGGCAGCACGACGCCGACCGGGCCGAAGATCTCCTCCTGGCACGTGCGGGCGTCGTTGGGCAGCCCGTCCAGCAGCGTCGGCAGGTAGTACGCGCCGCGCGCCAGCTCCGGATCGTCGGGGATCCCACCGCCGCAGAGCACGTTGGCGCCTTCCTCGCGAGCGCGGTCGACCAGCGCGGCCACCCGGTCGCGGTGCGCGAAGGTGGCCAGCGGCCCGACCTGGCTGGCCGGGTCGGTGCCGGGGCCGACCCGCAGCCGCCGCGCCCCGGCGACCAGGCGCTCGACGAACTCGGAGTAGATCCGCTCCGGCACGAAGATCCGGGATCCGGCGATGCAGCTCTGCCCGCTGGAGGAGAAGATCCCGTACAGGACCCCGGCCACGGCCTGGTCCAGGTCGGCGTCGTCGAACACGATCGTCGGCGACTTGCCGCCGAGTTCGCTGGTCAGCGGCATGAACTTGGCCGCGGCGAGTTGGCCGATGGCGCGGCCGGTGTCGGTGCCGCCGGTGAAGGAGACCTTGCCAACCACCGGGTGCCGGACGATCGCGTCGCCGACCACCGATCCCTTGCCGGGCAGCACCGAGAGCAGCGCCGGGGGCACCCCGGCCTCGACCACCAGCCGGGCGAGCGCCAGCGACACCAGCGGGGTGGCTTCGGCGGGCTTGAGCAGCACGGCGTTGCCCGCGGCCAGCGCCGGCGCGACCTTCTGCGCATCGCTCGCGATGGGGGAGTTCCACGGCGTGATCGCGCCGACCACGCCGATCGGCTCCGGCACGCTCATCGTCAGGTAGGGGCCGCGCTGCGGGGTCAATGGGGTCTCGGTGGTCTCCAAAGCGGCGGCGTAGAACCGGAAAGTGCCTGCGGCGCTGCCCACCAGCGCGCGCGTCTCGGCCAGCGCCTTGCCGGTGTTGCGGGTCTGCAGGAGGGCGAGTTCGCCGGCGTGCTGCTCGATCAGGTCGCCGACCCGGGCGAGCAGCCGGGCGCGCTCGTGCGGGAGCAGGTCCCGCCAGGCCGGGTCCGCCGCGGCGGCGGACCCGGCGCGGGCGGCTTCGTCGACGTCCTCCGGTGCGGCGCCGGTGATCTTCGCGATGACCTCGCCGGTGGCCGGGTCGACGCACTCCAGCGGGTTGCCGCGGCCGGGCCGCCAGCGGCCCGCGACGTGGATCTCGTCCGGCACCCCGGGACTCGTCATGCTGCACCTCCAGGTCTGAGCGACGTTGGTTGATTAGCTTAGAACTAAGATGAATGTGGCAACAAGGTGCGTCGCGGACGCGTTCGATCGACCGGCATCTAGCTGCGAAAACGAGATGATCTGGAAAGAAGTTTTGCACCGGGGGTTGCGGCGGTCACAGCCTCGTGTTCATACTGCTCACCACTCGCTCGCTTACCGCTAAGAGATTCTGGAGGTCGCCCGATGACCGCTGCAGACGCCAAGACCAACACCGGCCTGGAAGACCTGATCGACTCCTGCATCGCCTCGCGGGAGAGCCGGCACGAGGACTGGGACACCCTCGCGTTCCAGGCCAAGGCCGGCGACGAGTTCCGCCGCGCGCAGATCCGGTACATCGGTTCCGGCGCCACCGGCAACCACGAGGGCGACGGCCGCACGCTGCCGTCGGAGCACTTCACCTTCTCCAACATGCGCTTGCCGCTGGGCGCGATCGGCCCGGAGCACACCCACCACGACGTGGAGGAGGTGTTCTTCGTGCTGGAGGGGCAGCTCGAGGTCAGCGTCCACGACGTCGAGGACGGCACCAAGACCGCGACCCGCGTGCTCGGCTACCGCGACCTGATCCGGGTGCCCGCCGGGGTGCCGCGCAGCCTGAAGGCCATCGGCGACACCGACGCGCTGTTCTGCGTCGTCATCGGCGCCCAGAAGCCGCAGCTGCCGACCTACCCGGCCACCTCGCCGGTGCACGGCGTCACCCGCGACTGAACCGGGTCCACACCGCGAGCGGCCCCGCGCCGCATTGAGAACAGACGTCAGTCGAGGAAGGCCCGGGGTGAGGAGCATGGCGCACGAGGTTCGGGTGCACAGCACGACGTGGCTGGCATCCGGTGTGGTGCAGGTGGAATTCCGCGATCCGGCCGGGGCCGACCTCCCGGCGTGGGAACCGGGGGCGCACCTCGCACTGCGGTTGGCCAACGGGATGACGCGGGAGTACTCGCTGTGCGGTGACCCGGCCGACCGCCGCAGCTGGACGGTCGCGGTGCTGCGCGAGCCGAACTCGCGCGGCGGCAGCAGCTGGGTGCACGAGCGGTTGACCGCGGGCACCCTGCTGACGGTCGACGGGCCGCGCAACAACTTCCCGCTGGAACCCGCCGAGCGCCACCTCCTCATCGCGGGCGGCATCGGCGTGACGCCGATGCGGGCCATGGCCGGCGAACTCGCCGACCGCGGCGCCGACTGGCGGATGCTCTACTGCGGACGGTCCCGCGAGAGCATGGCCTTCCTGCCGCAACTGCAGGAGATCGGTGGTGACCGGGTCCGCGTCCACGCCGACGACGAGCACGGCGGGCCGCCCGACCTCGGTGCCGAACTCGCCGGCCTGCCGCCCGGCGCGCTGGTGTACTGCTGCGGTCCCGAACCGCTGATCGGCGCGGTGGAAGCGGCGTTGCCAGATCCGTCGGTGCTGCGCGTCGAGCGGTTCCGGGCCCCGGAGGCGCCGGCGTCCACTTCGGACGGAGGCTTCGAGGTGGCCTGCGAGGCGTCCGGCACGCGGGTGTTCGTCGGCCCGGACGTCTCGGTGCTCGACGCGCTGTCCGACGCCGGGGTGCCGGTGCCGAGCTCCTGCCAGGAAGGCGTGTGCGGCACCTGCGAGACCAAGGTGCTCGGCGGCGAGCCGGAGCACCGCGACTTCGTGCTCAGCCAGGCGGAGCGGGATGCCGGGGAAACGATGATGATCTGCGTGTCCCGCTGCCGTTCGGCCGAGCTGGTACTGGACTTGTGAACGAGTAGGACCATGACCGTCATCGCGGTGCTCAACCACCGGCAGCTGGCCATGCTGCGGGCCGTCGCCCGTGGCCGGGCCGAGATCACCTGCAGCTGCGAACCCGACCTGTACGTCGACGGGCTGCCGTGCTGCGACCAGGGCAGCGCCCGGGAGCTGGTGCAGACCGGCCTCCTGCGCGCGGCCCCGCCCGGCGCGAGCAGCGGGCGCGTGACCGCTGCCCTGACCGACCTCGGCCGGGCGGCACTGCACTAGGGGGCGTTCCGGAATGGCTCCGGGCAGGCGCGCCCGACGCCAGTGGCGGTTTCGCGCGAAATCGCCACCCCGCCCCCACGAGAAGCGCTGATTTCGCGCGAAATCGACGCCCTGCATCCCAGGCGGCCACGTCGCGCGCTTGCCCGTACCCCGCAATCCGGAACGACCCCTTGGAGATCCGGGTGCCGGTGTCCCGTTGGAAACACTGGAGGAGAACCGACATGTCGCTGACCTTGGAGCCGGTGCAGACCCGGCTCGGGCCCACCACGAGCTATGCGGATGCCTTCGCCGACGAACTGGAGGCGATCTACGGCCGGGGCGTGCACGACCTGCCCGGCGTCGTGGCCGCGCTCAACGAGACCGGCGTCCGCCCGGCCGACGGCTCCGACTGGACCGAGCAGGCGTTCACCGCCGAGCTCGCCCGCCTCGGCGCGAAGGAGATCTGACGATGACCAGGCTGCGGAACGAGGAAGACCTCCTGCTGCTCGGGCTGCGGGACCGCTGGTACCCGCTGTGCCCGTCGAGCCAGGTCCGGGCGGGCGAACTGACCCGGCTGGAGCGCGCGGGCGAGGAATTGCTGCTGTGGCGCGACAGTTCCGGCGTCGTGCACGTGCAGGAGGACCGGTGTCCGCACCGCGCCGCGCGGCTGTCGCTGGGCGTGCACATGGGCGACCGGATCGCCTGCAACTACCACGGTGTCCAGCTCGACGGAGACGGTGTCGTGGCTTCGGTGCCGGGCAGCCCGGGTTGCGCGCTGGAAGGCCGCAAGGCGCTGCGCACCTTCCCGGCGCAGGAGCACGCCGGGGCGATCTTCGCCTGGTTCGGCGCGGACGAGGCCGCCGAACCGACTCCGTTGCAGGTGCCCGCGCCGATCGCCGGCGGCGAGTGGGACAACTTCCTCTGCTACGTCGAGTGGGACGCCTCCTACCTGCTCTCGCTGGACAACCTGCTCGACCCGATGCACGGCGCGTTCCTGCACCGCAACAGCCACACCATGTACACCGGGAAGCGGGAGGCGGCGTTCCAGATCCGGGACACCGACACCGGTTTCGTGTTCGAGAAGACCGACCAGCGCGGCGTCAACTTCGACTGGTCGGAGTGGCTCGACACCGGCGGCCTGCAGTCGGTCACGCTGGACATCCCGTACCCGGACACCGCCGGGCCGGGCGGCCCGTTCACCATCGTTGCCTGCGTGACGGCGATCAACGAACGCCAGCACGCCGGGTTCTTCTGGCGCTGCCGCAAGGTCAGCGGCTGGCAGCGGGACAGCTGGCGGTTCCTGTACAAGAACCGGATCGAGGCGCGGCACTGGCAGGTGCTGGAGCAGGACCGCGTCATGGCCGAGGCGATGCCCGACGACGCCTGGGCTCGGGAGAACCTCTACCAGCACGACATCGCCCTCGTCCGGCTGCGCCGGATGCTGCGCGCAGAAGCCAAGCGACAAGCCGCCGCCCGCGGACCCGTCCGCGCGGCCGCCCGCTGATTGGAGTGCACACGATGCGATTCCCCGACGCCGAGCCGGTGGTGCGGCTCCGGTCGCTGCGGTCGGTCGGCCTGCGCACCGAGCGGTTCGCCGAGGCCGCCGAGTTCTACCACGAGGTCTGGGGCCTGACCTCGGTGGAGACCGACCGGGATGCCGCGTGGCTGCGCGGAACCGGCTCGGAACACCACATCGTCGAGCTGCGGCAGGCCGAGCAGAACGGGCTGGGCAAGATCGCGTTCGCGGTCGGGACGCCCGCCGAGATCGACGAGGCGGGCCGGCGACTGGCCGCGTTCGGCGTCCCGTTGCTCGCCGAACCCGGCCCGTTGGACCAGATCGGCGGCGGCTACGGACTGCGGTTCGTCGATCCCGAAGGCCGGCTGATCGAGCTGTCCTGCAACGTGGAAGCCGTCGTCGCGAAGGATCCCGACGGCCTGCCCGCGGTGCCGCGCAAGGTGGCGCACGTCGTGCTCAACACCGTCGACATCGACGCCGCCTGCGAGTTCTACACGCGCGTGCTGGGGATGCGGATCTCGGACTGGTCGGAGCACCAGATGGCGTTCCTGCGGTGCAATTCCGACCACCACGTGATCGCGTTCAACCAGGCGCAGTGGACCTCGGTCAACCACGTGGCCTACGAGATGCCGTCGATGGACCACTTCATGCGCGGCATCGGGCGGCTGAAGCACAACGGGATCACCCCGCTGTGGGGCCCGGGGAGACACGGCCCGGGATCCAACACCTTCTCCTACTTCGCCGATCCGGCCGGACTGGTCTGCGAGTACACCTCCGACGTCGCGCAGGTCGAGGAGGACGCCTGGCTGTGCCGGGTGTGGCGGCGCACCGCCGAGCTCTCCGACCAGTGGGGCACCGCGGGCCCGCCGTCCAAGGACGCGCGTGCGCACATGGCGGGCAAGCCCGACGCCGGTTACCGGGAGCTGGTGCGGGCATGAAGGTGGCCATCCTCGGCTGCGGCGCGATCGGCGGCGTCGTGGCGCGCGCGGTGCGGGACGGCGAGGTCCCGGGAGCCGATCTGGTCGGCGTCGTGCACGCCGAGCACACCGACCCGCCGGGACTGCCGGTGCTGGACGTCGAAGCCGCCATCGAGCAGGCGGACCTGATCGTCGAGTGCGCGGGCCAGCGCGCGCTCGCCGAACTCGGGCCGTCCATCGTGGCCGCCGGCACGGACCTGCTGGCGGTGTCCATCGGCGCGCTGGCCGATGATGCGCTGCTGGCGAAGCTGCGCGACACCGGACCCGGCCGGCTGCACCTGTGCAGCGGCGCGATCGGCGGCCTGGACGTGCTCGCGGCGGCCGCCCGGATGGGCGGGTTGTCGTCGGTGCGCATCGTGACCACGAAGAAGGCGCCCACGCTGATCCAGAAGTGGATGGACGAGCCCGCCGTGCAGCGGCTGCGCACCGCAGTCGAGCCGGTCGAGCTGATGCGCGCACCGGCCCGCGCGGTCACCGCCGCCTTCCCCGCTTCGGCCAACGTCGCGGCGTCGGTCGCGCTGGCGGTGGGGGATTGGGACCTGGTGGAGGCCGCCGTCGTCGCCGATCCGAAGGCCCCGTTGACCAGCCACGTGATCACCGCCGAAGGAAGCGCGGGCGACTACCGCTTCGAGATCCGCAACCACCCGTCCCCGGCGAACCCGGCCACCAGCGGCGTGGTTCCGCACGCGGTGCTGGCCGCCGTGGGCCGGCTCGCCGCGCCGACCGGAGCGTTCGCATGATCCGGACGAAGGTGTCCGATGTGGACTTCGTGGTGGCGGGCCGCGGCACGCCGCTGGTGCTGCTGCACGGCATCGGCGGCGCCGCCGATGCGTTCGACGCGCAGCTGTCCGGGCTGGCCGGCGACCACCGGGTCATCGCCTGGGACGCGCCCGGCTACGGCGGCTCGGCCGACCTGCCCGGCGAGCCGGACCTGGACGCGTACGCCGATGCGGTCGTGTCGGCGCTGCGCGGGCTGGACGCCGAACCGGCGCACCTGCTCGGGGTTTCCTGGGGCGGGGTGATCGCGACGCGGGTGGCGATCAGGGCACCGGAGGTGCTGCGGTCGCTGATCCTCGCCGACTCCTCGCGCGGCTCGGGCCGGACGGCCGACGGCCGGAAGGCGATGGCGGCGCGGGTCCGGGAGCTCACCGCCCGCGGCGCGGACGCGTTCGCGGCCGCCCGCGGACCACGCCTGGTGGCGCCCGGTGCGGACCCGGCGGTGCGGGAGCGGGTCGTGGCGCTGATGTCGCGGGTCCGGCCGCGCGGCTACCGCAACGCCGCCCGCGTGATGGCGGCGACCGACCATTCCGCGCAGCTGGCGGTGATCACCACGCCGACGCTGGTGGTCGTCGGCGGCGAGGACGCCGTGACCGGCGTGGCCGAAAGCCGGGTGCTGGCCGAGCAGATCCCCGACGCCCGGCTGGTCGAGATCCCCGGCGCCGGGCACGCCGCCAACCAGGAGCGCCCCGCCGAGTTCAACGCGGCGGTGCGGGCGTTCCTTGCCGAAATCGACACCAGGGGAGGAGTGCTGTGACGCTCACCGGACGACTGGTCGTGGTCACCGGCGCCGGCCGCGGCCTGGGGCTCGCGATCGCCCACGATCTCGCCGCCGCCGGGGCGCACCTCGTGATCGCCGAGCGGAACCCCGGCTTCGCCGCTTCGGCGGCCGCCGAACTCGCCGCGCACGGCGTTCCGGTGCACCGCGTGGACACCGACGTGTCCGACCCCGACTCGGTGCAGCGGCTCGCCGACCAGGTCGCCGCGCTCGGCGGCGCCTACGGCGTGGTCAACAACGCGGCGCTGGCCGACGGCGTCGGCGGGAAGTACTTCTACGACATCGAACCCGACGAGTTCGACCGGATCATGTCGGTCAACCTGCGCGGCACCTGGCTGGTTTCGAAGGCGCTCTACCCGCAGCTGCGGGCCAGGGGAGACGGCCGGATCCTCAACATCGCCTCGGACGTCGCGTTCTACGGTCCGCCCCGGCTCATGCACTACGTGGCCTCCAAGGGCGCGATCGTGGCCATGACGCGCGCGATGGCCCGCGACGCCGGGCCCGACGGGATCACCGTGAACGCCGTCGCCCCGGGCATCACCGAATGCGAGGCCACCCAGGCCGTTCCGGCCGAACGGCACGAGCTGTACCGGGTCAACCGCGCGCTCGCCCGGCCGCAGCAACCCGAGGACCTCGTGGGCGCGGTGCGGTTCCTGCTGTCCGACGCGGCCGCGTACATCACCGGCCAGACGTTGCTCGTAGACGGCGGCTTCGTCTGCCGATGAGGAGGAAACGATGGATCTTGGGTTGACCGGCCGCACCGTGGTGGTGACCGGCGCGAGTTCCGGCGTCGGCCTGGCCACCACCAAGATGCTGCTCGCCGAGGGGGCCAACGTCGCCGCCTGCGCACGCGACGCCGACCGGCTGAAGGCCGCGCTGGACGGGCTGCCGGTGCACATCGGCGCCTGCGACGTCCTGGACGAAGCGGCCGTGCAGGAGTTCGTCGCGGGAGCGGCCGAGGCTTTCGGCGGGATCGACGGCGTGGTCAACAACGCCGGGCGTTCCCTGATGGCGCGGCTGTCCGAAACCGCCGACCGGCAGTGGCGCGACGAGCTGGAGCTGAAGATCTTCAGCGTCCTGCACGTGATCCGGGCAGCGCAGCCGTGGCTGCGCGCGTCCGACGCCGCATCGGTGGTCAACATCAACGCGATCCTGGCGCGGCAGCCCGAAGCGCGCCTGGCGGCCACCTCGGCGGCGCGGGCCGCGCTGCTCAACCTCACCAAGACGCTCGCCGGTGAGCTCGCCGCCGACGGGATCCGGGTCAACTCGGTGTGCCTCGGCCTGATCGACACGGGGCAGTGGCGCCGCCGCTACGAGCAGTCCGGCTCCGCATCGGACTTCGCCGCGTGGAGCGCGGGACTGGCCGCCGACCGCGGCATCCCGCTGGGGCGGCTGGGCACCGCCGACGAGGTCGCCTTCCCGATCGCGTCGCTGCTCTCCCCGCGCGCCTCCTACATCACCGGCTCCGCCGTCGACGTCGGCGGCGGCATCGCCCGCTACCTCTGAAAGCCTGGTGGTGGGCTCGTTTTGCGTGGCGGTGCGGGTGGCGGCCCCCTGCGGGAGTTACGGCCGCCGCCTGGCTGTGGGATCCCGTTCTTCGTATGTCCAATACGCGGCAAACGGGCTGTCCTCGCGGCGGTGCAAGTTGCTCAGGTGGGCTAAGCGGCTGGCGCCGCTTCAAGGACAAAGAACAAAACGACATTCGCTAACAGGCTCTGAGCCCTCCGGTCGTGAGCGCGAAAGCCGGTGAACCGGCGTTCGCGCTCACGAGAGAAAGGTAGGACTGTCATGCCCAGTACCAACGGCGGCGATCTGCTCGTCCAGGTCATGCGCGACAACGGCGTCGACACCGCCTTCGGCGTGGTCAGCGTGCACAACCTGCCCCTGGTGGAGGCGGTGAGCCGGGAACTGCGCTTCGTCCCGGTGCGCCACGAAGCGGCGGCGGTCAACGCCGCCGACGGCTACGCCCGGGCGACCGGCGGCCTCGGGGTGGCGATCACCAGCACCGGCACCGGCGCGGGGAACGCGGCCGGCGCGATGGTCGAGGCGCTGACCGCCGGCAGCCGGTTGCTGCACGTGACCGGCCAGATCGACTCGCCGTTCCTCGGGCAGGGCCGCGGCGTCATCCACGAGACCAAGGACCAGGCCGCGATGCTCGCCGCCGTGTCCAAGCATGCCGCCACGGTGACCTCGTCCGATTCGGCGGAATCCGTGCTCCGCCAAGCGATTCGCAGTGCCTTGTCGCTCCCTTGCGGACCGTCGAGCGTGGAATGGCCGATCGACCTCCAATACGCCGAGCAGCGTCCCCGGCCCGCTCCGGCGGAGCAGGGCGAGGCCGCGCCGCCGGTCGATCCGGAGGCGGTGCGCCGCGCCGCCGAGATCATCCGGAGCGCCGAGCGGCCGATCCTGTGGGTCGGCGGCGGTGGCACCGGCGCCGGCGAGCGCGTGCGCGAGCTGGCGGAGCTGCTCGGGGCGGGAGTGCTGACCAGCAACTCCGGCCGCGGCAGCGTGCCGGAGGACCACGAGCTGGTGATCGGCAACTTCGCCGCCAACCCCGAGGCCGGGCCGCTGCTCGCCGAGGCCGACCTGCTGATCTCCATCGGAACGCACTTCCGCTCCAACGAAACCAGGCACTACGCGCTGGAACTGCCCCGCAACCACGTGCAGATCGACGTCGACCCGGCCGCGATCGGCCGCGTCCACCCGGCCGAGGCCGGCTTGACCGGCGCCGCGGAGCAGGTGCTCCCGCAGCTGCTCACCGAGCTGACCGGCGCGGTGGGCGCCGGGCCCGCCTGGCGCGGGAAGGTCACCGGCACCCGCGAGCGGGTGCGCGCGCACCTGCGCGCGGCGATCGGCAAATACGCGCTGATCTGCGATGCGATGCGGCAGGAGCTGCCCGCCGAGTCGGTGATCGCGCGGGACGTGACGATCCCGTCCAGCCAGTGGGGCAACAGGCTGCTGGAGATCTACCGGCCGAACACCAACGTCTTCCCGGTCGGCGGCGGCATCGGGCAGGGCTTGGCCACCGGCATCGGCGCGGCGATCGGCGCGCCGCAGGCGCCGACCGTGGTGTTCGCCGGGGACGGCGGCCTCGCGGTGCACCTCGGCGAGCTCGCCACGCTGGCCCAGGAGCGGCCGTGGCTGGTGCTGGTGGTGTTCAACGACGGCGGCTACGGCGTGCTGCGCAACATGCAGGACAAGCACGCGGGCCGGCGCTCCGGCGTCGACCTGTTCACGCCGAACTTCGGGGGCCTGGCCGACGCGCTGGACCTGCCGTACGCGCTGGTCAACAGGGCAGAATCGTTCGCCGAGGCGTTCGCCAAGGCGGTGGCGGAGCACCGCCCGTTCCTGCTCGAAGTCGACGTCACCGCGCTCGAACCGACGCCGTCGCCGTTCGTTCCTCCGGTCCACGTGCCCAGCTGAACAGGATCCGAGATGCCTGCCGAACCGGCCCACCACGACCACCACCACGCCCACGGGCCCGCCAACCGGGGCCGCCGGGTGCTGCGCACCGCAGCACCGCTGTTCGTGCGGTTCCCGCGAACCCGCCCGCGCACGGCCGTGGTCGTGCTGCACGACGCCTACGGGCTGACCGAGCCGATCGAGCGCTGCTGCCGGGCGCTGGCCCGCAGCGGGCACGTCGCGGTCGCCCCCTACCTGTACTACGAGACCGGCGGCAAGGAATTCCGCCCGGAGAACGAGGAAACCGCGCGGGCCGCGATGTCGCTGCTGGCGGCCGACGACCTCGCCGCGGACATCGCCGGGGCCCTCGACCACCTGGCCTCCCGGCTCGGCATCCCCGCCCGCGCGACCGGCGCGCTCGGGGTGGGCGAGACCGGCCCGCTCGCGACCCGGGCCGCCGCCGAACACGACCTGGCCGCGGCGGTCGAGTGCGATCCGCTCGACGAGTCCCCGGCCGCCGACCCCGCCCGGGCGATCCGGCTCCTCGACGCCCGGCTGCCCTGACCCCATCGGCCCCACCGGTCGCCTCCCGACCCAGGGAGGCGCGAAACGCGAGTCCACCGCGCTCGCCGAACCTCCCGGCAACTACCGTTCCATGCCACGTCCTCGTGGCATGCGTGTCCCAACGAAGGAGGGACGCATGAGCATCACGGCCCCCGACCACACCGTCCAGCAGGACGTCGCCGCTCGCCTGGAGCGGCTGCCGATGTCGCGCTGGCACGTCAGCGTGCGGCTGATCATCGGCGTCGTCACGTTCTTCGAGGCGTTCGACCAACTGCTCATCGCCTTCTCGCTGCCCGAGATCTCCCGCGAGTGGGGCCTGTCCACGGCAGGCGCCACCGCGACCCTGACCATCGGCTCGATCGGCATGCTGCTCGGGGCGCTGGCCTCCGGCTGGCTCGCCGACCGCATCGGCCGGGTCCGGGTGATCACGCTGTGCCTGGTGATCACCGCGCTCGGCAACCTGGGCATGGCGCTGAGCCCGGCGCTGCTGCCGTTCCTGGTCCTGCGGTTCATCCAGGGACTGGCCATCGGCGGCGAGGTGCCCACCGCGGCGTCCTACATCGCCGAGCTCAGCCGGGCCAAGCGCCGCGGCCGGTTCGTGCTGATGTACGAGGTGGTCTTCCCGGCCGGGCTGACCGTCGGCGCGCTGGCGTCGGCGTGGATCGTGCCGAACTGGGGCTGGCGCACGCTGTTCCTGATCGCCGCGATTCCCGGCGTCGCCGCGTTCTTCCTGCAGCGCAGGGTGCCCGAGTCGCCGCGCTGGCTGGCCGCCCGCGGCAGGTCCGCCGAGGCGCAGGAGGTGGTGGCGCGGATCGAGGAGAACGTCCGCCGCTCCACCGGCCGGGACCTGCCGCCGCCCGCGCCGGCTCCCGCGGTCGCCGGCGCGGAATCCGCGCGCACCGGCGCGCTGCGCGACCTGTTCACCGGTCGCTACCGGCGCCGCACCCTGGTGGTCTGGACGGTCTGGTTCGTCGGCTACCTGGCCAACTACGGGCTCACCTCGTGGCTGCCGACGCTCTACAAGCAGGTGTTCGGCCTGCCGACCGACGTCTCGCTCTGGTACAGCACCCTGGCGTCGGTGGCCGGGCTGGCCGGCTGCGTGCTGGCGGCGCTGACCATCGACCGGCTCGGCCGGCGGATGGTGCTGACCATCGGGCTCGGCGGCACCACGGTGGCGATGGGCGTGCTGGCGGTGCTCGGCGCGAGCTCCGCAGGGCAGCTGGCGGTGTTCTCCGCGTTCGCGGCGATGTTCAGCTTCGCGGCCAACATCAGCCTCTACCTCTACACACCGGAGCTCTACCCGACCCGCAGCCGGGCGCTCGGGTGCAGCCTGGGCGGCGTCCTCAACCGGCTGGGCATCATCACCGGCCCGATCCTGGTCGCCCTGGTCTACGCGGGCGGTACGGGTCTGTCGACGGTGTTCCTGATGATCGGCGGCATCACCCTCGTCGGCACGTTCGTCACCGCGGTGTTCGCAGAGGAGACGAAGGGGCGCACGCTCGAAGAGCTTTCGCCGTGACGGTGCCCGGTGGTGGCAGGTCGTTTCAAGACCGGTCCGGCGGGTAGTTCACCAACGGCCCTGCTGCGTTCGCGCGGCAGGGCCGTTCGCGCGGGGGCGCAGTGTCCGAACAGGACAGTACGCGGTCAGCCGATGGCGTCGAACCTGGGCAGCTCGGCAACGATCGCGCGTTCGTGCCGTTGACCGCTGTCCAGGACCGCATCAACGGAGAACGACCACGAACACGCAGTGGCTATTCGGGGTTTCCGGCAGGCAGCGCGAGTGCGGTGTCGATCGCGGTGTCCAGGAAGGCCAGGGTGTCGCGGCGACGGGCCAGCGGGTTGCGATAGCCCCGACGGCCCTCGGCGCCGCCGGTGCGCAGGCTCAGGCTTTCGGCGATGATGCGCTGCCAGCGTGGGTCGAACGCCTTCTGGGCGTGCCGGCCGGCACCGGTTTTGGAGGTCATCGTTCCGGTAGCGATCACGTGGTGCAGCCGGCTCACACCGAGAACCGCCCACACCGGGAACCACGCAGTGAGCCCGACGGCGACGGCCAGCGGGCGTTGCTGCCGCATCTTCCGCCACCACGGCCGCCAGTAGGTGCGGAGGTTGTCGACGGTGAACGCGCGCAAGGCATTCTGATCGGCCCACAGGTCCACGTCGGTCGGCTGGGGCCCGCGCACCGGAATCCCGTGCCAGGCAAGCTCGCAGAACGTCACCGGGTTGATGCCGGACCGTCCGGCCGGTGCGAAGCGGCTCTCCTGCGCGCAGGGAACGTCGGGGCAGTGGTCCGGCCCGGTCGCGAGGTCGGTCCAGGTGAGCACCGCGCCATCGAAGTTCGGCCGGGGGAAGCGGGCCACGGTGCGGGCGTGGGCCTCGGCCAACGCCACCATCTCCCGTGACTCGGACTCCACGCGGCGGTCGGTTACCGCAACGAAGTCGATATCGCTGGCCGTGCTGAGCCGGCCGCGACCGGCACCGGAGGGGTGAAAGTCGCCCAAGGCCACCGATCCGACCAGGTAGAAGCCGGTGACCAAGCCCGGTGCCAACTCATCCACGGCAGTCAGGAACAGCTCCGCACTCCGACGGACCTCGACTGGAAGATCAACGCTGGGCATGCCGGACAATCTACCGATCACCCCTCCTGGCCAACCGTGAACAGCACTGATCCGGTGCGACAGGACATCCGGGCCGACGCTCCTGCTCAACCGGCGGTGTCCGGTTCGGTGGCGCGGAGCAGGCTGTCGCGGGGGAGTCCCAGCGCGGTCTCGGCGACGCTGAACACCAGGTTCGCCGTCGTCGGGTGCGATGGCGGTTCGCAGTTCGAGTAGGAGTCGAGGCCGTCGATCGTCACCAGGATCACGACGGTCGCGCGCTCGGGATCGTCGGTGGCGAAATCACCGCGCCGCGCGCCTTCGGCGACGATGCCGGTGAGCGCCTGCCGGGTGATGGTCTCCTGCTCCTCGACGATCTGCCGGAGGTTCGGCCGGTACCGCGCGAGGTGCCGCGCGTTCAGCCACAGCCGCCCGAGGTTCGGGGAGGCGGCCCCGTCGATCCGGTGCAGGAACCTGGCCAGCTGCTCGCGCGGCGGCAGGGAGCTCTCCTCGGGAGGCAGCAGGGAGGCGCGTTCGCGCGACGCCGCGTGCGCGAAGGCCTCGCACAGCAGCGCGTCGATCGTGCCGAAGTAGTGGCTGATGAGCCCGGGCCGGACCGCCAGCTCGTCGGCGACCGCCTTCATGGTGACCCGCTCGAGCCCCTGCTCCAGGGCGAGGCGGCCCGCGGCCTCCAGGATCTCCGCCCGGCGCTCTGCCGGGTCCTTGCGGGTGCGAGGGGTTGACGTCACGCGGATCACCCTATTGAATCTGGCGCCAACAGTCTATTGGTGCACACACCAATAAGTTCTCCGTCGACTCATACCCCGAGGCAGCGAGGACAACGCCGTCGTTCGTCTGACTGAAGGAAGAAGAATGAGACAGCCCCCAGCCGCGCGCGAGGAGCGTCCCGGCACCGACCGCCCCGGGCGGATCGAGACCCGCGGCATCGACGTCGTGCCCGATGCCGAACGGCACGGGAGAGCGCGAGAGCTCTTCGCCATCTGGGCGGCCCCCAACGTGAGTTACCTGAGCTTCGTGGTCGGGGCGACCACGATCCTGATGGGACTGGGTCTCGCGGAGTCCATCGCGGTCATCGTCGCGGGGAACCTGCTGTGGTTCATCACCGGATTCATCTCCATCAGCGGGTCCGCCGCGGGCACCACCGGCTCGGTCATCTCGCGCGCCATGTACGGGGTGCTCGGCAACAAGGTCGTCATCGCGATCACCGGATGGCTGATCTCGGCCCTGTACCTCGCGCTGAACTGGTCCGCCGCGTCGGTCGCGGGCATCGGCCTGGCCGGGCAGCTCGGGCTGCCGGACTCGGCGGCGCTGGACGCCGCCGTGATCTGCGCGATCGCGGCCGCGACGATCCTGATCGCGATCTTCGGCCACGCCACGATCGTCCGCCTCTACACCTCGCTCACCGTCGTCCTGACCATCGTGTTCCTCGTGGTCTCCGCCCTCGTCGTGGTCCGCGCCGACTGGAGCTACGCCCCGGCGGAACCGCTCACCGGCTCCTCGCACGTCGTGGTGCTGGCGGCCGCGTTCACGATCGTCGCCTCGACGCCCCTGTCGTACGCCAACAGCCCGGACCTGGCCCGGTACCTGCCCCGGACGACCAGCGGCACGGCCGTCACCTGCTGGGCCGCCGCCGGCGGGATCGTGCCCAGCATCGTGTTCACCTCCGTCGGCGCCCTGGCGGCGACGGCCCTGGACATGAGCGATCCCCAGGCCGCGCTGGAGAGCATCATGCCCGCCTGGTTCGCCCCGGTCTTCGTCATCGCCGTCGTGGTGAACACGATGGCCAACAACGGCATGACGGCCTACAGCGCCGGGCTGTGCATGCAGTCCATCGGGGTGCGCCTGCCGCGCGTTCCCGCCGTGCTCGTCGTCGGCGTCATCGGCACCGCGATGACGCTCTTCGCGATCCTCGTCTTCGACTTCCTCACCGCCGTGAACACCATGCTCGAACTGGTCGTCGTCATCACCGGCCCGTGCATGGCCGTCTACGCCACCGACGTCGTCCTGCGCCGCAACCGCTACGACGGCGTCGCGCTCCACGACCAGACCAGCAGTGGCCCCTTCTGGTACCGGGGCGGGGTGAACTGGGCCGGCGCGCTGGCCACCGTCGGCGGTGTCGTGGCGGCGACGTTCTGCGCCAGCTCCAGCTCGTTCGTCGGCCCCGTCTCCGCCGCCATGGACGGCCTGAACCTCGCGCTGCCCGTCGGGATCACCGGTTCCGCCGTCCTCTACTGGATCCTCTCCCGCGCCCTCCGCACCATTCCGTCCACAGTGAACTGATCAGGAAAGACATGCTCGCCGATCTCATCCTGCGCGCCGCGCACATCGAGAACCTCGACCACGAGTCGAGCGCCCGGACCATC
The DNA here is from genome assembly GCF_053605825.1 of Saccharopolyspora sp. NPDC003752. Taxonomy (NCBI): domain Bacteria; kingdom Bacillati; phylum Actinomycetota; class Actinomycetes; order Pseudonocardiales; family Pseudonocardiaceae; genus Saccharopolyspora; species Saccharopolyspora sp. NPDC003752. The sequence goes on from NZ_JBSGJZ010000040.1 coordinate 67,149, forward strand.
GCCATCGCAGGCGGCACCATCCTCGCCGTCGGCGGCGACGAGATCCTGGAGACCTACCGGGGACCCGGCACGGTCGTCCACGACTTCCCCGGTGCGACCGTCCTCCCGGGCCTGACCGATGCGCACGCCCATCCCGTGTGGGGATCCATCGAGCTCGGCCGCGGCTTGAACCTCGGCGCGGCACGCGCGCTGGACGAGGTCTTCGCGCTGATCGCCGAGCACCTCGCAGACCTGCCCGACGGGGCCTGGGTGGTGGGCTTCGACCTCGACATCAACGTGTTCGACGGCGAACCGTCCGGAGACGTGCTCGGGGAGCGGTTCCCGGGCGTCCCCGTCTCCCTGATGACCCGGGACGCCCACGCCCTCGTGGTCAGCCCGCGCGTGATCGAGCTGGCCGGGATCACCGGGGCCGAGACCTTCGACGACGCCTCCCGGATCGCCACCGATGCCGACAGGCGACCGACCGGGTTCGTCGTCGAGCTCCGCGCGATGGACCTGATCTTCGCCCACTACCCGGAAATTCCCGTCCCGACCGCGGCCCGGTACGTGTCCGAGCAGCTGCACCGGCTGGCCGCGGCGGGCCTGACCGGGCTGCACGCGATGGACTTCGACGACCCGTCCGAGGCCGTGTACCGGGAGATCGAGGCGGCAGGCGACCTTCCCCTGCGCGTGCGCTGCTCGCCGCTGGTCGCGGCGGACTCCGGGCGCGAAGTATGGGAGGCGGTCGCCGCGAAGCAGGCCCTGTCCGGGCGGCGGTGGTCGGTCGAGGGCGCGAAGTTCATGCTCGACGGCACGGTGGACAACGGTTCCGCCTGGTTCGAGCACCCCGACGTGCACGGGCAGAACCGCCGTCCGCTGTGGAAGGACCTCGACGCCTACCGGGACGCCGTCCGGTTCTTCGCCGAACGCGGCATCCCCACCGCCACCCACGCCATCGGCGACCAGGCCGTCCGGTTCGCGCTCGACGTGATCGAGGAGGTCGGCCATCCCCATGCCGGGCCGCCGCACCGCATCGAGCACGTCGAATCGATCCCCGACGACCTGCTCGACCGGTTCGCCGAACTCGGCGTGGTCGCCAGCCTGCAGCCCGTCCACGGGACGCGGATGACCGATCCGGACCAGAACGACAACTGGTCGCGCCGCATCGGCCCCGAACGCGTGGCCCACGGCTGGCGCACCCGGGACCTCATCGACCACGGCGCGACCGTGGCCCTCGGCTCCGACTGGCCGATCGGCGTCGGCGACCCGCGCGTCGCCCTGGCCGATGCCCAGCTCCGCCGCCCGGTGGACGAGCCCGACGCGCTCCCGGTCCAGCCGGGCCAGCGCATCACCGCGCGCGAGGCCCACGCGGGCATGACCCGTGCCACCGCGATCGCCGCCGGGGCGGGCGACCGCCTGGGCCGCATCGCACCCGGGTACCTCGCGGACCTGACCGTCTTCGCCGAGAACCCGCTGACCCTGTCCCCGGAACGGCAAGCGGCCAACCCGATCCTCGCGACCGTCGTCGACGGCACCGTCCGCCACGCAGCCAAGGAGCACCACCGGAAATGACCGACAGCACCTTCGAACGGCCCGCCACCCGCCTCCGCATCGCGGTCGACGAGGCGGACCCGCGCGCCCGCGGCCAGGAGCGCGGACGTCAGCTGGCGGCCGCGCTTCCCGGCGCCATCGACACCTACGACCGCCTCTTCGCGACGGGGAGCATCGACGAGGACACCGTTCGCGCGGATGCCGACCGCGCGCTGGACGACATCGCCGCGTTCCGCCCCCGGCTCGCCGAGCAGATCGAGGGCATCGCCGCCGGTGCGGGCGTCGAGACCTGGCGGGTGGCGGCCCTGAACGCGCGCACCGAGATCCTCGCGCGCAGCCGCACCGTGCCCCCGGGCGAATGCTCCACCATCGTGCGGGACACCGGAGACGGAGCGATCTTCGGCGTCCAGACCTGGGACTGGCACGTCGAGCTCGGCCCGTACTGGCACACCATCGACTCCGCGGGCGGCGCGCACCGCTACGCCGGGATCACCGAGCACGGCATCCTCGCCAAGATCGGCGTGAACGACGCCGGGCTCGCGCTCCACTTCAACATCCTCGGCCACCGAGACGACAGCGTCGGCGGCATCCCCGTGCACGTCCTCGCCGCGTGCGTCCTCGAAGAGGCCGGAAGCGTCGAGCACGCACTGGAACTCCTGCGCGAGGCGCCCATCGCCTCCTCCGGTTCCTTCGCGCTGTTCGACACCGCGCGGGCGGTGCTCCTCGACATCAGCCCCGAGGGCATCTTCGAGGTGCCGGAGGTCGTGCCCGGGACTTGGTTGCGCACCAACCACTTCCTCACCCCCGCGCCCGCCGCGCACGAGAAGTCCTGGTTGTACCAGCCCGATTCGGGGGAGCGCTTCGCCTTCCTCCAGGACCGGCTCGCCCGCACCTGGCCGCAGAGCGCCGAAGAGCTCGTCGGCCAGCTCATCACCGGCCCCGGAGAACCGCCCGTGACCTGCAACCCGGACCTGGGCAAGGAGTTCGGCCAGCGCTGGGCCAGCCTCGCCACGGTCGTGCTCGACCCTGCCCGCCGCACCGCCCGGATCCTCGACGGAACCCCGGCGGAGCACGACAGCCGCCCCTGGTACGAGCTGCAGTGCTAGTGCCGGGGCCTACGAATCGGAGCCAGGTGATAACGGCGGCAGCGGTGGCAGTCCGCGTGCCAAGCGTTCGTTCCAGAGCGGCTCGGCTCGGCTGATCCCGATGGGGCCTGGTGCCTGAGCGCCTGACACGCGGCGCCGGTTTCGCGCGAAACCGCCGTCTTGCCCTCACGTGGGGCGCCGGTTTCGCGCGAAACAGCCGGACCGCGACCCCGGTGGGCCCC
>NZ_JBSGJZ010000041.1:0-69748 GCF_053605825.1 Saccharopolyspora sp. NPDC003752
AGCGAGCCGAAGTGCTCCACCAGCTGCCGCCGCACCGCCGTCGGCAGGCGCGGCATCATTGAAATCGAACCTTCGATTTCAATGGAAATTGCGGGACGTTCGCTGGCGGAAGGTGTCGGCTCGCAGGTCGTGAAGGCCGCCGGCAAGCTGAGGCCGGGCTTCGGACACGCCTCGGTGCCGCCTATCGTCTGGGCGGGAGCATCGTGTCGTGAGTGGTTTGGGTTGCTATGACGCCCCAAAACGCTCACGGGCCGGAGCCGTCGCAGCGAGGAGCTCGTAGGCAGTGTGCTCGGTGTCGAGGACTTCTCGGGTTCGGGTGTTCCGGTGCCAGGGTTCGCCTTCGGCGACCGCGTAGGCGTTGCGGAGCGCGAAGAGGGACCGCATCAGGCGGGAGCGGGCACCGTCCACAGTGGTCTCTTGGTCTGAAGCGGCGTTGAGGAGGGATTCCCGCGCCCGGCGGCATTCGACGAGAGCCGTGTCGAGGCGGCGGGTGGTCTGGCGGTTGATCAGCAGGAGGCTCACGGCCGCCGCGATCAGCGCGCCGAGCACCGTGGTGCCGATCCGCTCGGCGACAAGGGCGTTGTGCGCCGCCGGGTTGCCGAGCGAGCTGAGGCCGAGGGCCAGGGGAGTCACGAACATCAGGCCCAGCGCGTAGTTGGCCTGCACCACCAGTTCGGCGGCCAGCTGGCAGACCACCACCAGGACGAGGATCGCCATCGGACCCGGGTGGAAGCCGAACATCACCACGGCCGGCAGGGCCCCGGCGATGGTCCCGGTCGTGCGCTGGACCGTCCGGTGCCAGGTGCTCGTCGCGTTCGCCGACTGCAGCACCGCGCTGGCCGACACGATCGCCCAGTACTCGTGCCCGAGGCCCAACGCGCCGGTGATCAACCCGGCGAGCAGGCACGCAACGACCATCCGCCCGGCGCCGGGCAGGAACGGCCCGACCCGCCGCAGCCGCTGGGTGGTCCCCAGTTTCAATTGAAACTGCGAACCACGGGTCCTCGTCCGCGGTTTCAATTGAAACTGGGGTTCCGGGGGCCGGTGGGGTGCGGCCGGGACTCGGCCGCGGTGGATCTTCCGGGAGAGAGCCCGGAGTTCGTCGACGGCGTCAGCGGGGTGGTGGAGCAGGGTTTCCGCGTGGGCCAGGTGGGCGCGGATGCGGTCGAACGTGCCGCGGTGGGGCTTGCCGCGCAGCGTCGCCGACGCCCGGTGCACCGCGAGGTGCGCGCGGTGGCGGGTGGCGTGGTCCGGGGTTTCGAGGTGGTCCGCGACGGCCGCCAGGGCGCGGGCGGCGGCCACCCGGTGGGGCCCGGTCGGGTGCAGCAGGTTGCCGAGCAGGCTCAGCGCCACCGACAGCGCCGCGGATGCGGCGGTGACACCGATGTGCAGGCCGACGGTGGACCAGTCGTGCGAGGCGTACGCGGCCGCGCCGGCCGCGAAGACGAACATCAGGCCGCCGGGCGGGCCGAAGTCGAGCACGTCCGACGCCAGCTTCCCCAGCGCCGCGATCGCCGTGAGCACGAGGACCCCGGCCAGCGGGTGGTCCGTGGTGGCGGCGATCATCGTTGCCGCCGCCACGCTCGCGACCAAGCCCAGCGCGATCAGCGACAGCAGGCGCGCCCGGCGGGCCCACGTGTCCACCCGGCAGTACAGCGACGTGAAGGCGCCGAACGCGGCGAAGGGGACGAGGTCGATGCGGTCCAGGGCCACCAGCGCGACTATCGGCGTGGCGAACGACACGCCGATGCGCGCCGCGGGCACCACCACGCCGCCGACCGTCCAGTTGAACCGCAGCGCTTCGCGGGTGCGCAGGGTCCGGCGGAGGCGGGAGAGGGCGGCGCGGGAAAAGACGTTCACTAGTAAAATATTACCAGATGGTTTACTTGTGAAGGAGTTGCGTTGGGCGACGTGGTCGGACGGATCAGCGCGCAATGGCGCGAGCAGCGCCCGGACCTGGACGTGTCCCCGATCGACGTGATCGGCAGGGTGCGGCGGCTGGGTGCGCTGACCAACCAGCTCGACGAGTCCGCGTTCGCCGACTCCGGGCTGTCGCGGATGGAGTTCGAGGTGCTCAGCGCGCTGCGGCGGGCCGGCGGCGGGCTGCGCCCCAGTCAGCTCACCAGGGAGACGCTGTCCTCCGGCGCGGCCACCACCAAGCGGCTGGCCCGGCTGGAGACCGAGGGGCTGATCACCCGCACCTCGTCCCGGCGCGACCGGCGGGAGATCGACGTGCGGCTCACCGAACGCGGGCTGGAGCTGATCGACCGGCTGTTCCCGGCGCAGCTGGAACGCGAACGCGACCTGCTCGCGCCGTTGGCACCCGACGAACGGGAGAAACTGGGCGAGCTGCTCGCCAAGGTGCTGGAATCACTCGACGGAACCGCGCGATGACGCGCTGTCCTGCGGCGAGGCGAGTGCGGGCAGCTGATCTCGTTGGGTTAGAGTTCTTCGGTTCATCACGGGTGTTTCCCGCGACCTGGCGAACTCGGAGTGATCGTTCGATCACGAAGCGGTGGTCGACGTCGGTCGCCTGATCGAGAGGACCCAGTTGGCCACGGTGCAGTTCGAGTCCGGCCGTGCTGTCCTGAACCTCGGCGGCCTGCCGGACCGGCTTCGCGGAATCGTCGTGAACCACTCCCGCGCCGTCATCGCGGTCTCGGTGCCGCTGCTGATCGCGTCGTTCGCGCTGCTGGTGCTGATGCGGCGGGCCGGGCTGGACCAGGGTTCCGGCATCGACTACCAGGTGTACCGCTGGGCGGTGCACACCTGGCTGGCCGGTGGCGACATCATGAACACCGCCCCGACCGTCAGCATCGGCCGGGTGCTGCCCTGGGTCTACCCGCCGTTCGCGCTGCTGCCGCTGCTGCCGTTCGCGCTGCTGCCGTTCGTCGCCGGGCTGGTCGCGCTCTACGTCGTGGACCTGCTCGCCATCGGCGCGGCGCTGTACCTGGTCACCCGCCACATGTGGCCGGTGGTCGGCAAGCGCGGCGCGCTCGCGGTGGCGATGGCGCTGCTGCCGTGGACGTTGTTCCTGGAGCCGGTGTACGCCTCGTTCGGGCTGGGTCAGATCAACATCGCGCTGATGGGACTGGTCATCGTCGACTGCCTGGCGCCCAACCCGCGCTGGCCGCGCGGCGTGCTGATCGGCATCGCCGCGGCGATCAAGCTCACGCCCGCCGCCTTCCTGCTGTTCTTCCTGTTCCGCAAGGACTTCCGGGCCGTCGGCGTCGCGGTGGCGACGGCCGTGCTCGGCACGCTGGCGGGCTTCGCGCTGAACTACCGGGCCGCCGTGGAGTACTGGTTCGGCAAGGGCCCGGCGCACGGCGTCAGCGGCTCCGCCTTCCACACCAACCAGTCGATCATGGGCGGGTTGGCCCGGTTGGAACTGGCTCCGGTGGCGCAGAACGGGATGTGGCTGGTGCTGGCGCTGGCCTGCACGGCCGTCGTGGCCTACGCGATTCGCCGGACCGAGCCGGCGCTCGCCGTGGTCGCCAACGGCCTGCTCGCGCTGCTGGTGTCGCCCACGTCGTGGTCGGATCACTGGGTCTGGTGCGCGCCGGGGCTGCTGGTGCTGCTCGGCTACGCCGTTCGGCTGCGCAGCCCGGGCTGGCTGCTCGCCGCCGGGGTGACCCTGGCGACCGTTCTCGTCGCGTCGTTCCGGATGCTGCCCACGGGCCCGCCGTGGACGCCGTTGCAGCACGTGTTCGGCAATCCCTATCTGCTGCTCGGATTTGCGCTGCTTGCGCTTCTCGGTCGTTTTGCCCGGAATCAACCGCGGCCGACTGCGCCGGAAGAACCACTCGCTGCGGCCGCGTTGCGGAGTTGAGCCGGGCGTCCCGGCTCGACAGTGGACGGTCTGCGATGGCGAACTCGTTGCCAATCGGGTGAGTTCGCCGTGCTGCACCCGGGGTATCCGGGCGAACACGGAAAATGCTTGTTCTGAACCGAATCCGAACTCGTAGTCCGGCGATTCGGTGGTGCGCAAGAAGATCGTGAACAATGCCACTCGGGGCGTGGAACAGTCGCGTATGGACATTGTCGTGGTGCAGAATTCCCGAGCCCGCCGGGTTTGCGACAACGGTGTCCCAATGGCTGGGAGCTCCGCAATCTTCGTTTAACTTCGCGTTACTCAGCGGTAGCTTTCCGGCTGCTCGCTATGTAGAGTGCCTCAAACTGACCAAGAGTGCAACGGCGCATCCTTTTGTCAGTGCCCCCAAAGGCTCTTGCGGGATCGCAGTGGGTGAGTCATGCCCTGCTGCGACCTGCGGCCTGACGACGGGAGGTCTGATGCCCCAATCCCACCATGCAAGAAAATTGGCGCAGCGCAGCGCCGCTTCCCAGGGTCTTTATGACCCGGCCAACGAACACGACGCTTGCGGTGTCGCATTCGTCGCCGACCTGCGCGGTCGGCGCAATCACGACCTGGTGACCAAAGCGCTGACGGCGCTGCGCAACCTGGAGCACCGCGGTGCCAAGGGTGCCGACCCGGACACCGGGGACGGCGTCGGGCTGCTGACCCAGATCCCGGACGAGTTCTTCCGCGCCGTCGTACCGTTCGACCTGCCCGAACGCGGCGGTTACGCGGCGGGTACCGCGTTCCTGCCCGCGGACCCCGACGAAGCGGCGCGGGCCGCGGCGGACATCGAGCGGATCGTGGCCGAGGAAGGCCTGCGGCTGCTGGGCTGGCGCGAACTCCCGGTGGAGCCCAGCTGCGCCGGCAGTTCGGCGCGCGAGACCATGCCGAGCTTCCGCCAGCTCTTCGTCGGCCACGGCACCGATGCCGCGCACGACGAGACGGCGCTGGAGTTCGAGCGGCGCGCGTTCTGCGTCCGCAAGCGGGCCGAGCACGAAGCCGACGTGTACTTCCCGAGCCTGTCGGCGCGCACCATCGTCTACAAGGGGATGCTGACCGAAGCGCAGCTCGGCGCGTTCTACCCCGACCTGCACGACGAGCGGTTCGCCAGCGCGATCGGCCTGGTGCACAGCCGCTTCTCCACCAACACGTTCCCGTCCTGGCCGCTGGCGCACCCGTACCGGTTCATCGCGCACAACGGCGAGATCAACACGGTCAAGGGCAACCGCAACTGGATGCGGACCCGCGAGAGCATGCTGGCCACCGATCTGATCCCCGGTGACCTGCAGCGGCTGTTCCCGATCGCGACGCCGGGCGCCAGCGACTCGGCGACCTTCGACGAGGTGCTGGAACTGCTGCACCTGGGCGGCCGGTCGCTGCCGCACGCGGTGCTGATGATGATCCCCGAGGCGTGGGAGAACCACGCCGAGATGGACCCGGCCCGCCGCGCGTTCTACGAGTTCCACAACTACCTGATGGAACCCTGGGACGGCCCCGCGCTGGTGGCGTTCACCGACGGCACCCAGATCGGCGCGGTCCTCGACCGCAACGGGCTGCGGCCCGGGCGCTACTGGGTCACCGAGGACGGGCTCGTGGTGCTGGCCAGCGAGGTCGGCGTGCTGGAGGTCGACGCGGACAAGGTCGTCCGCAAGGGTCGCCTGCAGCCGGGCCGGATGTTCCTCGTCGACACCGGCGAGGGCCGCATCATCGACGACGACGAGATCAAGGGCGAGCTCGCCGCCGAATTCCCGTACCAGGAGTGGCTGGACGAGGGCGTGGTGCGCCTGGCGGACCTGCCGGAGCGCGAGCGCGAGCTGCCCTCGCACGACTCGCTGGTGCGCCGGCAGCAGGTCTTCGGCTACACGCAGGAAGAGCTGGGCGTCCTGCTCAAGCCGATGGCCGCCACCGGTGCCGAGCCGATCGGCTCGATGGGCAACGACGTGCCCTTCGCCGCGTTCTCCGAGCGGCCGCGGCAGCTGTTCGACTACTTCACCCAGCTGTTCGCTCAGGTCACCAACCCGCCGCTGGACGCGATCCGGGAAGAACTGGTCACCTCGCTGAGCACCCACGTCGGGCCCGAGCACAACCTGCTCGACCACGACCCGCGGGCCTGCCACAACCTGGCGCTGCCGTTCCCGGTGCTGGACAACGACGAGCTCGCCAAGATCGTGCACGTCGACGACGACGGCGACCACCCGGGCCTCAAGCCCGCGGTGATCGATGCGACGTTCCGCGTCGCCGGTGGCGGCGAGGCGCTGCGCACGCGCCTCGACGAGATCTGCGACGAGGTCTCGGCCGCGGTGGCGAGCGGGGCGCACGTGCTGGTGCTTTCGGACCGCTCGGCCGACGTCGAGCGCGCGCCGATCCCGTCGCTGCTGACGACCGGTGCCGTGCACCACCACCTGGTGCGCGAGAAGAAGCGCACCCAGGTGGGCCTGATCGTCGAAGCCGGCGACGTCCGGGAAGTGCACCATGTCGCTCTTCTCATCGGTTACGGCGCCGCTGCCGTTAACCCGTATGTGGCGATGGCCACCGTCGAAGATCTGGTGCGCGGTGGCGTGATCAAGGGCGTCGACGCCAAGCAGGCCACCGCGAACCTCATCAAGGCGCTGGGCAAGGGCGTCCGCAAGACCATGTCCAAGATGGGAGTGTCCACTGTGGCCTCCTACACGGGCGCACAGATCTTCGAGGCCATCGGCCTCGGCGACGAGGTCGTGCGGCAGTGCTTCACCGGCACCACCTCGCGGCTCGGCGGCGTCGGGTTCGACGTGCTGGCCGAGGAGGTCGCCGACCGGCACCGGCGGGCGTACCCCGCCGACGACGTCGCGGCACCGCACCGGACCCTGCAGACCGGCGGTGAGTACCAGTGGCGGCGCGAAGGCGAGCCGCATCTGTTCAACCCGCAGACGGTGTTCAAGCTCCAGCACTCCACGCGCAGCGGTCGCTACGAGGTGTTCAAGGAGTACACCCGGGCCGTCGACGACCAGTCGCAGGAGCTGATGACCCTGCGCGGGCTGTTCAAGTTCCGCGACGGCGTGCGCAAGCCGGTGCCGATCGACGAGGTCGAGCCGGTGTCGTCGATCGTCAAGCGGTTCGCCACCGGCGCCATCTCCTACGGGTCGATCTCGCAGGAGATGCACGAGGTGCTGGCCATCGCGATGAACCGGTTGGGCGGCAAGTCCAACACCGGTGAGGGCGGCGAGGACGCCGATCGGTTCACCCCGGACGCAGGCGGCGATTCGCGGCGCTCGGCGATCAAGCAGGTCGCCAGCGGCCGGTTCGGCGTGACCAGCGAGTACCTGGTCAACTCCGACGACATCCAGATCAAGATGGCGCAGGGCGCGAAGCCCGGCGAGGGCGGGCAGCTGCCCGGCCACAAGGTGTACCCGTGGATCGCCAAGACCCGGCACTCCACGCCCGGCGTGGGCCTCATCTCGCCGCCGCCGCACCACGACATCTACTCGATCGAGGACCTGGCGCAGCTGATCCACGACCTGAAGAACGCCAACCCCAGGGCGCGGATCCACGTCAAGCTGGTGTCCGAGGTCGGCGTCGGCACGGTCGCCGCGGGTGTGTCCAAGGCGCACGCCGACGTGGTGCTGATCTCCGGCCACGACGGCGGGACCGGCGCCTCGCCGCTGTCGTCGATCAAGCACGCCGGCGGTCCCTGGGAGCTCGGGCTGGCCGAGACGCAGCAGACGCTGCTGGCCAACGACCTGCGCGACCGGATCGTGGTGCAGACCGACGGCCAGCTCAAGACCGGGCGCGACGTGGTGATCGCGGCCCTGCTCGGGGCCGAGGAGTACGGGTTCGCCACTGCGCCGCTGGTGGTCTCCGGCTGCATCATGATGCGGGTCTGCCACCTCGACACCTGCCCGGTGGGCGTGGCGACGCAGAACCCGCAGCTGCGCGAGAAGTTCACCGGCAAGGCCGAATACGTGGTGAACTTCTTCGAGTTCATCGCGCAGGAGGTGCGGGAATACCTGGCGGAGCTGGGATTCCGGTCGCTGGCCGAGGCGATCGGGCACGCCGACCTGATCGACACCTCCGATGCCGTGCGGCACTGGAAGACCCAGGGCCTCGACCTCACGCCGATCACGCACGTGCCGGAACTGCCGCGCGGCGCGGCGCGGCACCAGACCACCGAGCAGGACCACGGTCTGGAGAAGGCGCTGGACAACACGCTGATCCAGCTGTGCGAAGGGGCGCTGAAGGAAGGCAATCCGGTGCGGCTGGACATGCCGGTGCGCAACGTCAACCGCACGGTCGGCACCATGCTCGGCTCCGAGCTGACGCGGCGGTGGGGCGGCGAGGGCCTGCCGGACGACACCATCGACGTGACGTTCAGCGGCTCGGCCGGGCAGTCCTTCGGCGCGTTCGTGCCGCGCGGCATCACCCTGCGGCTGCTGGGCGACGCCAACGACTACGTCGGAAAGGGCTTGTCCGGTGGGCGGATCGTCGTTCGCCCGGACGCGTCCGCGCCGTTCGCGGCCGAGCAGAACATCATCGCGGGCAACGTGCTGCTCTACGGCGCGACCAGCGGTGAGCTGTTCGTGCGCGGCGTCGTCGGCGAGCGGTTCTGCGTGCGCAACTCCGGTGCCGTGGCCGTCGTCGAAGGCGTCGGCGACCACGGTTGCGAGTACATGACCGGTGGTCGCGTGGTGATCCTCGGCGAGACGGGGCGCAACTTCGCGGCCGGCATGTCCGGCGGCGTCGCGTACCTGCTGGACCTGGACGCCAGGCGGATCAACCCCGAGATGGTCGACCTGGACCCGCTGGACGACGCCGACCGCGAGTTCCTGCACGACCGGGTTCGGCGGCACTACGAGCAGACCGAGTCGGCGGTGGCGCGCGAGCTGCTGGCCGACTGGGACGCCGCCGTCGAGCGCTTCGGCAAGGTCATGCCGAGGGACTTCAAGCGGGTGCTCGCGGCCCGGACCGCCGCCGAACGCGACGGGCGCGACGTCAACGAGGCGATCATGGAGGCCGCACATGGCTGATCCCAAGGGATTCATGACGACGCCGCGGGAAACGCCGCGGCGTCGCCCGGTGGACGTGCGCATCAAGGACTGGCGCGAGGTCTACCTGGAGTTCGAACAGCCCAAGCTGCAGAAGCAGGCTGGCCGCTGCATGGACTGCGGGATCCCGTTCTGCCACCAGGGTTGCCCGCTGGGCAACCTGATCCCGGAGTGGAACGACCTGGTGTGGCGGGACGACTGGCAGGAGGCCGCGGAGCGGCTGCACGCCACGAACAACTTCCCGGAGTTCACCGGGACGTTGTGCCCCGCGCCGTGCGAGGCGGCTTGCGTGGTCGGCATCAACTCCGACCCGGTCAGCATCAAGCAGGTCGAGATCACCATCATCGACAAGGCGTGGGAAGCCGGTCACGTCCGCCCGCAGCTGCCCCGCGCGGGCACGGGCAAGAACGTCGCCGTGGTCGGCTCCGGGCCCGCCGGGCTCGCCGCGGCGCAGCAGCTGACCCGCGTGGGCCACAGCGTCGTGGTCTACGAGCGGGCGGACCGCATCGGCGGGCTGCTGCGCTACGGCATCCCGGAGTTCAAGATGGAGAAGCAGCGGCTGGACCGGCGGCTGGGCCAGATGCGGGCCGAGGGCACCGAATTCCGCACCGGCGTGAACGTCGGCGTGGACGTGACGGTCGAGCAGCTGCGCGACGACTACGACGCCGTGGTCCTCGCGGGCGGTGCGACGCAGGCGCGCGATCTGCCGGCGCCGGGGCGCGAGCTGGACGGCGTGCACCAGGCGATGGAGTACCTGCCACTGGCCAACAAGGTGCAGGAGGGTGACCTCGCGCGCTCGCCGATCCACGCCGAGGGCAAGCACGTGGTCGTCATCGGTGGCGGTGACACGGGCGCGGACTGCGTCGGCACGGCGCACCGGCAGGGCGCGGCTTCGGTGACGCAGCTGGAGATCATGCCGATGCCGCCGGAATCGCGTTCCGAGGCGCACCCGTGGCCGACCTACCCGATGATCTACCGGGTGTCCTCGGCGCACGAGGAGGGCGGCGAGCGCCTGTACTCGGTCAACACCCAGGAGTTCCTGGGCGACGACCAAGGCCGCGTGCGGGCGCTGCGGTTGGTGGAGGTGCGGCGCACCGACACCGGCTTCGAGCCGGTCGAGGGCACGGAGCGGGAGCTGCCCGCGCAGCTGGTGCTGCTCGCGATGGGCTTCGTCGGCCCGGAGCGAGCGGGTCTGCTGGAGGATCTGGGCGTATCGCTGGACGCCCGCGGCAACGTCGCCCGGGACGAGAATTTCATGTCCAGTGTGGACGGAGTCTTCTCGGCGGGGGACATGGGCCGCGGCCAGTCCCTGATCGTCTGGGCGATCGCCGAGGGCCGCTCCGCGGCGGCGGGAGTCGACCGCTACCTGGCGGGTCGCAAGATCCTGCCGTCGCCGATCGCTCCCACCGATCGTCCGATGGTGTGATCGAAGCCGATTCACCGCGAGCCGCGGCGAGGCCCTCCCGGCCTCGCCGCGGCTCGGTCCCACCGTAATTTCCATTGAAATCGATGAGACGATTTCCATTGAACTTGCGGGAGTTGTCCACAGCCGTCGGTGTGTCGTGGCGCGACACGCCGACGGTCCGCAACTTCCATTGAAATCGAAGGTTCGATTTCCATTGAAGTTGCGGGGCGACCGGGCCCGTTCGGGTCGGAAGGGCCGCCGGGTCGGGCGACCGCTTCGTGTCGACTGGGAAACCCGGGTGCTGTCAGGCGAAGGCGTCGACGCCGGTGAGCTCGGCGGAGAGCGCCCACAGCCGGGCCGCCTGGTCCGGGTCGGTCGCGTAGTCGCGCACGCCGGTCCAGCCCTCGGTGCTGTCGGTGGGTTCGGCGATGTCGCAGTCCTCGCAGTAGGCGCCGCCCATCCCGGCCAACCGGGGGGAGGTCGCCGCCCAGACCTGCGTCGCCGCGCCCTGCTCCGGCGTCTTGAAGTCGCTGTTCACCAGGTTGCCCGCCGCGTCGATCCAGCCCGCCGCGACCATCTCCTCCTTGGGCAGGTGGCGCACCAGCGGCGTGAGGATGGCGCCGGGGTGCAGCGAGAACGCGCGCACGCCGCGATCCCGGCCGAGCGCGTCGAGGTGGGTGGCGAACAGCGCGTTCGCGGTCTTCGACTGGCCGTAGGCCAGGAACCTGTCGTAGCCGCGCTCGAAGTGCGGGTCGTCCCACCGGATCCCGGAGAACTGGTGGCCCGCCGAAGACACCGAGACGACGCGCGCACCCGGCGCGATCGCCGGCCACAGCAGGTTGATCAGCGCGAAGTGGCCCAGGTGGTTCACCGCGAACTGCATCTCCCAGCCCGGACCGACCCGGGTCTCCGGGCAGGCCATGGTCCCGGCGCTGTTGATGACCAGGTCGATGCGGCGGCCGGCGGCGAGGAACCGGTCGGCGAAGCCGCGGACGCTGTCCAGGTCGGCGAGGTCCAGCCCGGCCACCTCGACATCCCCGAGGGCTTCCCGCGCCTCGGCCACCCGGCGGGCGGGGACGACGACGTGCGCCCCGGCGTCGGTGAGCGCGCGGGTGGTCGCCAGACCGATGCCGGAGTAGCCGCCCGTGACGATCGCGAGCTTGCCGGTGAGGTCGATCCCGCGCAGGACTTCGGCGGCGGTGCTGCGGGCGCCGAACCCGGATCCGATCTGGCCCTGCGGTGTTGCGGTTGCTGTCATGCGGCGGACGCTATGAGCTAGAGCCCGCTCTAGGTCAAATCAGTAGGCTCGCGGCATGACCCACAGCGCCTCGGAGCTCAGCATCGGACAGGTCGTGGAACGCACCGGGCTGAGCGTGCACGCCCTGCGCTTCTACGAACGCGAGGGCCTGCTGATCGGCCCGGTGCGGCGCAATTCCAGCGGCCGCCGCGTCTACCGCCGGCTGGATGTCGAGTGGCTGGTCAACTGCACCAAGTTCCGCGCCTCCGGGATGCCGCTGGCCACCATCCGGCACTTCGCCGAGCTGGTCCGCAGCGGACCCGGCAACGAGGACGAGCGGCTCGCGCTGCTGCGCGAGCACCAGCGGCAGGTCGTCGACCGGATCAACGAGCTCACCGACTGCCTCGCCCTGATCGACCACAAGGTCGCGGTCTACGAGGAGCACGTGTCCAACGGCACCGCGAGCGGCCTGTGGAACCTGCCGGAATCCGCCGATCAGGCGGGCTGACGCGGACTTCGCGGTGCTGGAGTGGGCGGACCGTGGCACTTTTTGTTGTCGCCTGACAACAAAACGCCGGTACGCGAGTACACATTGGATCGTGAATCGAACTCCCTTCTGACGTGGTGGATTTTCGCCGCCGGAGGCGGTGTGCGCCGGAAAGCAAGCGCGTTCACCGATCTGGACGAAGCCTTGGCCCGAAGGTGTTGCAGATGATCAACGGGCCTCGGGAGCCCGGGCGCGCTGCCAGAATCGAGGGCATGTCGCAGTCCAGGGGAAACAGGACGCCGTTCGACGAGATCTACGACCAGCCCGACCCGCGTGCCTACTTCCGCAGCCTCGGCCGGTACGGCTACCGGACACCGCACCACGCCCAACCGGTGTTCCGCCGCCTCCTGGCGGAACGGGCGAAGTCCGGTCGGGTGACGGTGCTGGACCTGTGCTGCTCCTACGGCATCAACGCCGCGCTGCTCAACCACGACCTGACCTTCGACGACCTCCACGCCCACTACACCTCGCCGGACGTGGCCGAGCTGCGGACCGCGGAACTGATCGAGCGCGACAAGGACTTCTACGCCGCTCGCCGCCGCGCGGACGCAGTCCCGGTGGTGGGCCTGGACATCGCCGCGCCCGCGATCGACTACGCGGTGGCCGCCGGCCTGCTCGACGCCGGTTTCACCGAGAACCTGGAGGCCTCGTCCGCGTCTCCGGCGTTCTTGCGGACCGCCGCTCCGGCGAACCTGATCACCGTGACCGGCGGCGTCAGCTTCCTCTCCGCCCGGACCTTCCACCAACTGCTGCACGCGGCGGCCGAACCGGTGTGGGTGGCCGCGTTCGTCCTGCGCACCGGGACCTATCGGCCGATCGCCGACGCCCTCGCCGAACACGGGCTCGTCACCGAGGTCGACGCCGACCGCACCTTCGTGCAACGCCGGTTCACCGACCCGGAAGAGCAGCACTACGCCATCGCGGCCGTCGAGGCCACCGGAGCCGACCCCGCCGGGAAGGAAACCGGGGGCAGCTACCACGCCGTCCTGCACCTGTCCCGTCCGCCGCAACACCTGACCACGCCTTACGGCCGCATCGTCGCGCCCTGAACCGCCGCCGCAGCGTTGCGCGGCGGCGGTTCAGCGCTCAGGCGGTCTTCAACGCTCCGGTGTTGTGGGCGATCCGTCCGCCGACCACCGTCGCGCCCACCGTGAGCTCGCCGATGCGTTCCGGCGCCACGCCCAGCAGGTCGTCGCTGAGGACCGTGAAGTCGGCGAGCATGCCCCGGGCGAGGGTGCCCTTGACGTGTTCCTCGTGGACGGCGTGGGCCGAGCCGATCGTGTAGGCGCGCAGGGCCTCGTGCGCCGTCACGGCCTCGTCCGGGCCGATCGGCGCGCCCGAGGCGGTTCGCCGGTTCACCATGTCGTGGATGCTCAGCAGCGGATCGGGGGCGACCACCGGCGCATCCGTGGAACCCGGCAGCACCACGCCCGCGTCCAGGAACGAGCGCATCCGGTAGGCGAGCTGTCCCCGCTCGGGTCCGAGGGCCGCCAGCATGCCGTCGCCGATCTCCGACAGGAACCGGCCCTGCGGCACCGGGATCAGCCCGAGCTCGGCGATCCGGGCGACCTGCTCGGCGCTCGTCACCGCCGCGTGCTCGATCCGGTGCCGCACATCCGTGCGCGGGTGCAGCCGCTGCGCCTCCTCGTAGGAGTCGAGGACGACGTCGAGGGCGGCGTCGCCGATGGCGTGCGTGGCGACCTGCCAGCCGCAGCGGTGCGCCTCGACGATGTAGCGGCGGATCTGCTCCCGCTCGTACTGCAGCAGCCCGCTGTTGCCGGGGGAGTCGTGGTAGTCGCAGCACATCGCCGCGGACCGGCCGATCAGCGAACCGTCGGAGAGGATCTTCGTCGGCCCGATGCGCAGCCACTCGTCGCCGAACCCGGTGCGCAGGCCGAGGTCGAGGCCGTACCAGGTGTTGCCCGGCTCCAGTGCGCCGCAGTCGTGCAGCGCGGTGATGTAGGGCATGACCGTCATCCGGACGCCGAGCAGCCCCCGTTCCCGCGCGCGCATGTAGGCATCCAGGTCGGCGGGGCCGTTGCCGATGCCGTCGACGACGCCGATGCCCGGCTCCGTCGCGCTGGTCAGCCCGATCGCGAGCGCGGCCTCCGAGGCGGCGGCGATGTTGGCGACCCACTCCTCGGACGGCTCCGGCCGGAGCACGTGCTCGACCAGCTGCATCGCGGTCTCCTGGAGCAGCCCCACCGCGCGCCCGCCCGCGTCGCGCACGACGTGGCCGCCGGGCATGTCGGGCACGTCCGCGAGGTCGGTGAACCCGGCCCGCTTGAACGCCTCCGTGTTGGCCACGGCCATGTGGTGCGAGGTGTGCATCAGCCACACCGGGCGGCCCTGCGCGGCCCGGTCGAGCGCTTCGGCGGTCGGGTGGGCGCCGATCTTGTTCTGGTCGTAGCCCGAGCCCGTCACCCACGCGTCGGCCGGCAGCGTCGCCGCCCGCTCGGCCACCGCCCGGTAGAGCGCGTCGAGGCTCGGCGCGGCCTCGTAGGAGACGTCCAGTTCGCGCAGGCCCTTGCCGACCAGGCTGAGGTGGTGGTGCGCGTCGTTGAAGCCCGGCACGGCGTGCGCGCCGCCGACGTCGACCACCACGTCGGACGCGCAGCCCGCCGCCTCGTCGTCGAGCGCGGCGATCCGGCCGCCCAGGACGCCGACGGTGTGGGCCGCCGGACGGTCCGGGTCGAGGGTGGTGAACCGTCCATTGTGGAAGATCGCGTCGAGGCGCAAGATTGGTCAACTCCTTCTCTGGATGGGTCAGGCGATGGCCGGCGCGGGCTGTTCCCGGGCCGCTCGCCGCGCGCCGAAGCGGGCGAGACCGGCGACGCTCGCGGTCGTGATCAGCAGCAGGGCCACGTAGAACGCGGCCACCGGCCAGAAGGAACCGCCGCTGGAGGTCAGCAGGGCCTGGGCCGCGAACGGCGTCGTGCCGCCGATGAGCGTCGAGCAGAGCTGGTAGGCCAGCGAGATCCCGGTGTAGCGGATCCGGGAGGGGAAGGCGCGGGCGAGGAAGCCGGCCAGCACGGCGTAGTACCCGCAGCCGCTGACGATGGCGAGCGCGATGCCGGCGAAGACCAGCAGCGGCGGCGCGGTGTTGATCAGCAGGAACATCGGGACGGCGACGACGGCGTTGACCAGCAGCGAGCACACCATGAACCGGGCCTCGCCGACCCGCTCGGAGATCAGCGCGGCGATCGGCTGCCACAGGAACTGCACCACCGAGATCGCGAGCAGGACGTACAGCATCGTCTGCCGATTCATGTGCAGCTCGTTGGTGGTCCAGGAGAGCACGAACGTGTTGGTGAAGTAGGCGGTCGAGATGCCCATGATCGAGGCGCCGATGCCGAGCAGGACGGTCCGCCAGGCGGTGCGCAGCACCTCGGCGACCGGCAGTCGCACCACGTCGCCGCTGGACTTGACCCGCTCGAACTCGCCGGACTCCTCGACCTTCATGCGGATCAGCAGGCCGACCGCGACGAGGATCCCGGACAGCAGGAACGGCACGCGCCAGCCCCACGCGAGGAAGGCGGCGTCGTCCAGGGTGCCCGCGGCCAGGAAGACCAGCGTGGCCAGGATCGCCCCGGCCGGGGAGCCCTGCTGCACCAGCATCGCGAAGAAGGAACCCCGGCCCTTCGGCGCGTGCTCGGACGCCATCAGGACCGCGCCGCCCCACTCGCCGCCGACGGCGATGCCCTGGACGGCGCGCAGCAGCGCCAGCAGGAACGGGGCGGCGACGCCGATCTGCGCGTGGGTGGGCAGCACGCCGATCAGGAAGGTGGCGACGCCCATCAGCAGCAGCGTGGTGACCAGCGTGCCCTTGCGGCCCATGCGGTCGCCGAAGTGGCCGAAGATGATGCCGCCCAGCGGGCGGGCGAGGAAACCGACCCAGAAGGTCGCGAAGGAGGCGAGCACACCCGCGGCGGGCGAGACCTCGGGGAAGAACAGCTTCCCGAAGACCAGCGCGGACGCCGTTCCGTAGATGTAGAAGTCGTACCACTCGATCGTGGTGCCGACGAAGGAGGCGAGACCCGCGCGGCGGGCCTGGCCGGAGGCGCGGGCAACCCCGGTGGGGCGTGGGACGTTCATGGGGTCTCCGGCGGTAGCGGAGCCTTCGGTGCGGGTTCTCACCGGAGGAGCCGGGTGGGTGTGTTGGACAGCCCATAGTTTGAGTTCGGCCTCCGATGTCGTCTAATACTTGATTGCTAGCAATCCGATGCCTCGGAGGCATGATGGGAAGGAGGGCGACGTGGAGCTGCGGGTGCTGCGCTACTTCCTCGCCGTCGCCGAGTCCGAGTCGGTCACGGCCGCGGCCCGCATGGTGCACGTCGCGCAGCCGTCCCTGTCCCGCCAACTCAGCGCCCTGGAGCGGGACCTGGGGGTTTCGCTGTTCACGCGCCGCCCCGGGTCGCTGACGCTCAACGCCGCCGGCCGCCGCTTCCGCCCGGTCGCCCAGGACCTGGTGCGCCGCGCCGAGCAGGCCGCCGAGACGATGGCCGCCATGGGCGAGGGGGAGGAGGCGGCGCTCACCGTGGTCGCCGCACCCGCCACGGTCGCGTCCCTGCTGGCCCCGTTCATGGCGGGCGGCGGCGCGGCGGGGCCCACGCTCCGCGACGCGATCCAGGAGGAGCCGAGCCGGGTCTTCGAGACGCTGATGCGCAGCGACGCCGACATCGGGATCTCGACGTTCCCGGCCCCCGCCTCGCTGGAGTCGGCTTTCCTGGGCCGCACCCCGGTGCTGGCCCAGGTCCCCGCCGAGCACCCGCTGGGCGGGCGCACCACGATCGACCTCGCCGAGCTGGTCGCCGAGCCGCTGATCGTGATGACCCGGTCGAACGTGGCCCGGCTGGTCGTCGACGAAGCCATCAGCCGGGAGGGCCTGACGCCGACCGGTGTCGTGGAGACCGGGTCCTCGGCCTTCGCCCAGGCCCTCGCCGCGGCGGGCCGGGGGATCTGCCTGGTCACCGACGAAGCCCGCTTCGGCCTGCGGGACCTGATCGTGCGCACCGGCGAAGGCCCGCTGACGGTGCCCCTCCACGCGGGCTGGGACGCCGCCCACTACGCGCGGCCTTCCATCCAGGCCCTGGTCGACGGCTTGCGCGTCTACTGCGTGGAGCGCACGCGGCGGTTCCCAGGACTGCGGCCCTGAGCCAAGCGTCCCTTGTGGACGTTCATCGCGAGGTGGTGGCCTTCGCGCGTCGGGATCCGCCCACCACGATCAGGGTGAGGACGGCGAGCGCCGCGCCGAACCACAGCACGCTCGTGGTGCCGACGCCGTCGACGGCCAGGCCGCCGACGAGCGAGCCGAGCGCGATGGACAGGTTGAACGTCGAGACGTACAGCGAGGATGCGGCCTCGGTGGTCTCCGGCGCGGCCTTGAGGATCCAGGTCTGGAAGGTGACCGGCAGCGCGCCGTAGCCCGCGCCCCACAGCACCAGGACGGCGGCCGCGGTGACGGCGGTGTTGTCGACGACCGCGAGGACGACCATGGCCAGGGCGAGGATCGCGGCGATGCCCGCGGCGGTCTGCCGCATCAGCCTGGCGATGAGTGCGCCGGCGACGAAGTTGCCGCAGATCCCGGCGAGGCCGAACGCCAGCAGCAGCACGCCGATCAGCGCGCCGTCGACGCCGTCGGCCTGGAGGATCGGCCGGATGAACGTGTAGGCCAGGAAGTGGCCGGTGACGCCGAGGAACGTGATGGCGATGCCGGCCCGCACGCCCGCATTGCCCAGGAAGACCCGTGGCAGATCGGCGAATCCGATGGTCCGCCGGGCCGGCACCTTCGGCATCAGCAGGGCGATGCAGACCAGGGAGACGAGGCCGAGGACGCCCACGGCCGCGAACGCGTTGCGCCAGCCGGTGAGGTCGCCGAGGAACGTGCCGATGGGAACGCCGAAGACGGACGCGGTTTCGACCCCGCCGAAGATGACCGCGGTCGCCCGTGGCGCGTGCCGCTCCGGCACCAGGCGCAGCGCGATTCCGCCGGAGACGGACCAGAAGCCGCCGACGCTGAGGCCGATCAGGAAGCGGGCGATCAGGACCGTGGTGAAGCCGGTCGCGAAGGCGGAGGCGAGGTTGGCGGCGCCGACCAGGCCGATCAGGACCGCCAGCACGACGCGGCGGTCGAGCCGGCCGGTCGCGACCGTGACCAGCGGCGCGGAGGCGGTGGCGACGAGGCCGGGAACGGTCAGCATCAGGCCCGCGGTGCCCTCCGACACGTCCAGCTCGGAACCGACCGGGGTCAGCAGGCCCACCGGCAGCAGCTCGGAGGTCATCAGGGAGAAGATGCCCAGCGCCACGGCCAGCACGGCGAGCCAGCCCCTGGCGGTCGACCGGCCGGTCGCGGACACCGGATCCTCGCAGGTCGTCACGACTCCAGAAACCTTCCCCGGCCGAAGCGAGTTGCCACACCACGACCCTAGGGGCGACGACGACCCCGCGTCTGGTGCATTCCCGGAAGGAGAACCCGGGCCAATTCGCCGGATCACCTGCTCGGCGCGGGTTCCGGAGTTCGCGCCCGCAGGTGATCGCGCGAACCGCTCGCGCCTGCCCGGGTCGTTGCCGGTGCAAGGGAATTGGGCTCCGGATCTTGTGGTGCGGCCGTTCGGCGGGGCAGACTCCTGCGTCATGGTGAAGTCGACGCGCATAGCGCTGCTTTCCGTTGTCGTAGCGGTCCTTTCGATCCTGTGGTTCGTCGCGCCTTCGCAGGCCGCGCCGCCCGGTCGGGTCGACCCGCGGCCCAGCACGGAGGAGCTCGCCCGGGAGCTGCAGGAGCTCCAGTGGCGCAGCCGCGGCGCGATCCGGGTGAACGCGATCGGCGAGTCCAACCAGGGCAGGCCGGTGTGGAGCGCGCGGGTCGGCGACGGGCCGTTGCGCATCCTCTACGTCACGCAGCAGCACGGTGACGAGCCGCTCGGCACGCCCGCCGCGCTGGAATTCCTGCGCGACGTCGGCGTCGGCCGGAGCGACTACCAGCGCTGGTTGCGGTCGCAGGTGACCGTCGACATCGTGGTGCGGGCGAATCCCGATGGACACGAGCAGAACTGGCGCTACAACTACGCGCCCGACGCCGACCCCGAGTACGGCGAGGCGGGCAAGGGCTACGACATCAACCGCTACCACGACCCCGCGGTCGCGCCCGAGGACAACCCGGCCACCGAGGCAGGCCTGATCCAGCGGCACTACGCGGAGTTCCAGCCGCAGATCGTGGTCGACTACCACATGCAGGGCCGCTACGTCGACGGCTCGGGGCGCGAGATCACCGCGTCGCTGCTGTGGCCGACGACGCCGGGTGTCGAAGCGGACGACATCGCGCTGGCCAAGCAGATCTCGGTGGTGGCGCAGCGCTCGATGACCGAGGGCGGCGCGAACGTGTCGCAGTACCCGGGCGGCGACTACCAGGGCATCGCCCGCAACGCCTACGGGCTGCGCGGCAGCGGGAGCGTGCTCATCGAGCTGAGCGACATGGGTGCGGAGCACGAGCAGGCTCAGATCGACTCGGCGCGGCGGTCGATGCTGGCCATCGCGCACAGCGCGGCCGACGGCTCGCTGGCGAACGTCGATCCGGCCGAGGCCGACGCGATCCCGCCGCGCGGGACGCCGCTGCCGCAGGCCGCGGCGAGCGGCGCGCACGCCGACTGATTCGATGAGGGAGCGCACGGCCTGCGGTTGCGCAGGGCGTGCGCTCTTTCGTTTCCGGGTGCAGGTGCGCTAGCGGTTCGCCTGCACGCCGAAGGATTTCAGTACGGTGTCCACATAGGACTTGGTGTCCTCGGGTGCGGCGGCGCTGTTCAGCGCGGCCGCACCCGAGGTAGACCGCGTACGCGGCGGCGGCGAGGTGCCGGGCCTGGTCGGCGAGGCGTGACCGAAGCCGGCCGGATCGCCGCCGGCTGAACCTGCCTCGTGGCGGATCTTCGGGCATGGGCGGCGGATCCGGCTGGATGGCGATTTCGCGCGAAATCGCCATCCAGCCCGCACGCGGAGCGGTGATTTCGCGCGAAATCACCGCCCTTGCGTTCCGGGGGTCGCGCATTGCGCGGGCCTGCGTCCCGTTTGGAAGGGCTCCTGGTCCCGTGCCGGGGTGCGGATCGGCCTGGTCAGCCCGGCGTCAGCGCGGTGGTCAGGTCGTCCAGGTCGTCGAATCGCCCGTCGAAGGTGTCGGAGCTGGTCGGTGGATCTCCTCCCGGCCGGTGGACGTAGGCGGTCCGCATGCCGGTCGACTGGGCCGCGCGGAGGTCCCAGGCGTGGGCGGCCACCATGAGCACGCGTTCCGGTGGGCAGCCGGCGGTGTCGATCGCGAGCCGGTAGACCTCCGGCGCAGGCTTGTAGGCCAGGGCGGCCTCGCCGGGCAACGCCTGGTGCCAGCGCAACCCCGCATGCGCGCTCAGCCGCATCAATGCGGTGCGGCTGGCGTTGGAGAGCCCGAGCAAGGCGAAATGCTCCGCGAGCCGATCAAGACCGGCGATGGTGTCGCCCCAGGGCGGCAGCCGCTGGCCCGCCGTAGCCAGCCGGGCGATCGCCGCCGGGTCGGTGAGTCCGGCGCGGTCGGCCACCAACCGCGCGGCCTCTCCGTCGATGATCTCGGAGTTGGCGTATGCGCGATGTCCTTGTGCGATGCGTTGCTGTTCGCGCTCGACGTGCTCCAGCCACGAGGCGAGCAGCTCGTCGACCGCCGCATCGTCGGACGCGGGCACCGCTTCGCGAATCGCCGCTCGCAGTCCGCTGGGTTCGTCGACCAGTGTTCCGAGGACGTCGAAGACGACGACCTCGACGTCGCGGATCTCTGCCACGCGATCTCCTCCTGGGGCCCTGGCGTCACCGGTTTGACAGGTGACGATATTGCCCCCAGGTTCGTCACCGGTCAAGATGGTGACGTGGATTTCGCATTCGTGAGCGGCAACGCGGCCCTCGACCTGACCGGCACCGTGGGGTCTCGCCGGGACGAGCCCGTCGATGCCCTGGCCGCGCCCGCGGACCTGGAGCGGTGGGTGGCCGAATGCGCCGAGCTCCCGGACCGGGTCACCGCCGACTTCGCAACCTTCGAGTTCGCGCTGTCCCTGCGCGAAGCGATCTACCGGCTCGCCCTCGATCGCGTGCTCGACCGGCCCTTCGACCCGGACAGCCTGCAAATCGTCAACGGCGCGGCCGCCGCACCGCTGCCCGCGATCAAGCTCAGCGACGCGGGGCTGCACAGCTCGGGAGATCTCCGCGCGGTGCTGGCTCACATAGCCAGGAGCGGTATCGCCGTGCTCGGCGATCCCCACGCCTGTCTCAAGGAATGCGGCCGCAGCGACTGCACCCGCATCTACCTCGACCGCTCGCGCGGCGCCCGTCGCACCTGGTGCGGGATGGACGAGTGCGGCAACCGCGTCAAGGCCGCGGCCTACCGGGCTCGCCGACGGGCCAAGGCCTGAACGATCGCTGTCGTCAGTCCGCCACGACGATGGCCAGCGCCGGGCACAGCATCGCGGCCTGCTGGACGTCCTCGGCGAGTCCGGCGGGCGGATTCGCGTTGAGCAGCAACACGACGCCGTCCTCGTCGCGCTGGTCGAAGACCTCTTCCGCGGCCAGCACGCACTGACCGGACGAGACGCACTTGTCCTGATCGATGGTCACCTTCATCGGAACTCCTCGGGGTCGGGCGGTCACCAGGTGACTGGCAGGCGGTAGACGCCGTAGACGGAACCGTCGTGCTTGAACGGGATCTGCGCCAGGTCCTCGGCCAGCCGTAGGGTGGGGATGCGCCGGTAGAGCGTGCTGTAGACGACCTGCAGCTCCATCCGCGCCAGCGGCTGCCCGAGGCACTGGTGCACGCCGAAGCCGAAGGCCACGTGGTGGCGGGCGTCCCGGGTGAGGTCCAGCCGGTCGGGGTCGGGGAACGCCTCGGGATCGCGGTTGCCGATGTCGTTGGCCATGATCAGGCCCTCACCGGCGCGGATGACGTGACCGTCGATCTCGATGTCCTCCAGCGCCACCCGGCGCCGCCCGTTGTGCGTGATGTGCAGGTAGCGCAGCAGTTCCTCGACCGCGCCGGCGACCAGCTTCGGGTCGTCGGTGTCGCGCAGCAGCGCCAGCTGTTCCGGGTGCTCCAGCAGGGCGAGCGTGCCGAGGGCGATCATGTTCGCGGTGGTCTCGTGCCCGGCGATCAGCAGCAGCACGCCCATCCGCGCCGCTTCGCCCCGGGCCAGTTCCCCGGCCGCGACCCGCTCGGTCAGCCGGGACAGCAGGTCGTCGCCGGGGTTCGCGAGCTTCGCGCCGACGAGGTCGTCCAGGTAACCGGCCAGCCGGCCCATCGCGGCGGTGCGGTCGTCGGGGCTCGCGTCCCGCTTGATGATGGTCTTGCTGTTCTCCTGGAAGAAGTCGTGATCGGAGTAGGGCACGCCGAGCAGTTCGCAGATCACCAGCGAGGGCACCGGCAGCGCGAACGCCTCGACCAGGTCCACCGGGTTCGGGCCGGCGAGCAGCTCGTCGATCAGGTCGTCCACGATCTTCTGCACGGCCGGGCGCATCGCGGCCACCCGCTTGACGGTGAACGGCGCGGTCACCATCCGCCGCAGCCTGGCGTGCTCGGGATCGTCCATCAGGATGAAGCTGACGCCGGAACCGCCCGGCCTGATCGGCGCCGAGCTGGGGTAGCCGGGGCGGGTGATGTCGGCGCTGACCCGCGGATCGGCCAGCAGCGTCCGCTGCTCCGCGTAGCGGGTCACCAGCCACGGGGTGCTGCCGTCCCACAGCCGGACCTTCGCGAGCGGCCCCGCCTCCTGCCGGGACCGCAGGTCCGGCGGCGGGTCGAACGGGCAGCCCGCCGCCCGGGCCATCGGGAACTCCGGGACCTCCGCCGATTCCTCGCGAACTGGGATCATCGCTTGCCTTCCTGCGTCGTCGTCAGATGGCTGGTGCGGAAAGCGCCTCGACGACCTCGCCGCGGCGCAACCGGGTCTGCTTGGGCATGTTCCAGCCGAGCACGCCGACGGCCTCGCCATCGCGGCGGTACATCGCGACGAACCGCCCGTCCGCCGGGTCTCCGTCCACGATGGTCGCTTCGGCGGCGGCCGTGGGCAGGCCGTGGACCTGGATCTTGGTGTCGTACTGGTCTGTCCAGAAGTGCGGCACGGGGGAGTAGGGCTGGTCCTCGCCGAGGATGTTGGCCGCGACGGCGTTCGCCTGCATGGTGGCGTTGGTCCGGTTCTCCAGCCGCAGCGAGACGCCGAGCGCGTCGTGCTGCCAGCGAGCCACGTCCCCGGCTCCGTAGATCCCTTCCGCCGCGCGGCAGCGGGAGTCGCAGACGAGCCCGTTGTCCAGCTGCAGCCCGCTTTCCGCGAGCCATTCCGTCGCCGGCGCGGCGCCGAGCGCCACCACGACGACGTCGGCGGGCAGTTCGTCGCCGGTGTCCAGGCGCACGCCGGTGACCCTGCCGTCCCGCCCGGTCAGCCCGTCGACGGCCGTGCCCAGCCGCAGCCGGACGCCGCGCTCGGCGTGCAGTTCGCCGAGCAGCCCGCCGACCAGGGTGCCGAACTGGCTCGCCATCGGCACCGGCTGCGGGCCGACCAGCGTCACGTCCGCGCCCATTCCCCTTGCCGTGGCGGCGATTTCGGTGCCGAGGACGCCATCCCCGACCACGACGACCCGCGTCGCGCTCAGCAGGGCGGACCGCAGCGCCAGGGAGTCGTCGAGGGTGCGCAGCACGTGGACGCCGGTCAGGCCGTCCTGGCCGGGCAGCGTGCGGGGCCGCAGCCCCGTCGCCACGACGATGGTTCCGGCGGTCAGGGTTCGGCCGGAGACGGTGCGGACGGTGCGGGTCGCCGGATCCAGGCCGACCGCCGGGTCGCCGAGGACGATGTCGGCGTCCAGTTCGGCCAGCTTCTCCGGCGACCGCAGCCGCACCCGCTCGGCCTCCCAGGTCCCGGCGAGGACCTGCTTGGACAGCGGCGGGCGGTCGTAGGGCAGGTGGGGCTCGGCGCCCAGGAGGGTCAGGGAATCGCGATATCCCTTGCGGCGCAACGCGTCTGCGGTGGCGATGCCGGCGGCGGACGCGCCGACCACCAGCACGCCTGCGGGGGCGCTCACGCGTTCTCGCCCAGCTCGATCGCCGCCGCCGGGCACACGCCGGCCGCTTCGCGGACCGCGGCGTGCAGCGGCTCGGCCGGTGCCGCGTCGAGCAGGATCACGACCCCGTCGTCCTCCCGCTGGTCGAACACCTCGGGGGCGAGCAGCACGCATTGCCCTGCGCCGCAACACCTGTCCTCGTCGACGGTCACCTTCACGAACATCCTCCTCGGGCGGATTTCGGCTGGTCCGAACGGAAATCAACGCGTGACCGGTGCCAGCCACATCCCGACGATAGCGTCGATCAAGCCGCTCGCGGCGTCCTGCCAGTTGTTCCGCGGTGTGGCGGTGCCCTCCGCGAGAGCGCGTTCGCGCTCGGCGCACATGTGCACCATGAGCTGGCGGGCCATGTCGCCGCGCTCCAGCCGCACGTCGACCGGCAGGTCGGGCAGGCACCGGTTGAGGCCGTCGAGGACCGTCAGCAGCGACGGCGCGGTGAGGGACTCGTCGATCATGATCTCGCGCAGCGCGGGATCGGTCATGACCTGCGCCCCGAACCGGGCGAACCAGGTGGGGCTGCCGAGGGCGGCCAGGTGCTCGGTGACCGGGCGGACCAGGCAGGCCACCCAGTCCCGCACGTCGGTGGAGCCGCCGGCCTCGGCGACCATGGTCAGGCGCAGCCGCTCGATCTGCTCGGAGTGCCGGCGCGCGATCGCCCGCACCAGGTCGGCCTTGGTGCCGAAGTGGTAGCCGACCGCGGTGTTGTTGCCCTGCCCCGCGGCCTCGCTGACCTGGCGGTTGGACACGGCGAAGACCCCGTGCTCGGCGAAAAGCCGTTCCGCCGCCGCCAAGATCTGCTCCCGCGTCGCGTTGACCCGCTCCGCCCGGGCAGTCTTCCCGGCCATCGTCACCACCGCACCGGAAGTTCGCGGAGGCCGCCGACGGCGAGGCCCTCGACCCGGTTGAGGTCCTCCGGCGCCACGGCGAGCTCCAGCGTGGGGAGGCGTCGGAGCAGCACGTCGAGCACGGCCTGCAGCTCGGTGCGGGCCAACGCCTGGCCCAGGCAGGAGTGCGCCCCGGCGCCGAAGGCCAGGTGCGGGTTCGGGCTGCGGCCGAGGTCCATCTCGTCGGCGCCGTCGAACGCTGTGGCGTCGCGGTTGGCCGCGGCCATGCTGCACACCACGGTCGTGCCCGCGGACAGCCGGATGTCGGCGACCTCGGCGTCCTCGCCGATGTAGCGCGGCATGCCGAAGCCGGGGTTGGCGTCGAACCGCAGCGCCTCCTCCACCGCGGTGCGCACCAGGGAGCGGTCCGCGAGCAGCCGTTCCCACCGCGTGCGGTCGGCGAGCAGCATCGCCACCATCTTGCCGATCATGTTCGCCGTGGTCTCGTGCCCGGCGACCAGCAGGCCCATGCCGGTGCCCACCAGTTCCGCGTCGCTGAGCCGGCGGCCCTCGGCGTCGGCGCCCACGATGAGTTCGCTGAGCAGGTCGTCGCCCGGCGCCGCGCGCTTGGCGGCGATGTGGGCGGCCATGTACTCGACGAACTCGGCCTGCGCCGCGTCGATCTCCGCCTGCTCGTAGCGGGTCAGGTTGAGCAGCGTGTCGGACCAGTGCGCGAACTCGTCCCGGTCGCTGTCCGGTACGCCGAGCATCGTGCAGATGACCCACACCGGCAGCGGGAAGCCGAGGCTCGC
The DNA here is from genome assembly GCF_053605825.1 of Saccharopolyspora sp. NPDC003752. Taxonomy (NCBI): domain Bacteria; kingdom Bacillati; phylum Actinomycetota; class Actinomycetes; order Pseudonocardiales; family Pseudonocardiaceae; genus Saccharopolyspora; species Saccharopolyspora sp. NPDC003752. The sequence continues at coordinate 25,811 of NZ_JBSGJZ010000041.1, forward strand.
CTTGAGGTCCGCGTGGTCGCCGCGCGCCACCATGTCGTCGATGAGCCGCTCGGCCATCGCCTCGATCTCGGGCCGCAGCGCGGTCATCCGCCGCGCGGTGAACCACTTGCCGACCATCCGCCGCCACCGCTGGTGCGCGTCGCCGGACTGGGGGAGCGCGGTCGCCAGGGAGCTGTTGAACACGCCGCCCGACTCGTTGGCCGAGATCCGGGCCGCGCCTTCGGCGCTGAGCTGCCGGGTGAACCGCGGGTCGGAGAGCACCCGCTTGACGTCGTCGTAGCGGGTGAGCAGCGAAGCCTCGTCGCCGCTGGGCAGCGACACCCGGGCCACCGGGCACTCCTTCCGCAGCTGCGCCCACGCCGCGGGCGGTTCCAGCGCCGCCGCGCTGGGAATCGGGTAGTCCAGCACCTGTTCGCCCTCGCCGGTCATGCGGGCTCCCTCCCGGTCGGTCTGCGACCAGTTAACCGATCCCGCTACTTTAAGTCAATCAATTGATTTAAAGTAGCCGACCGGCAACGCCGATCACCCCGACGGAGGCCCCGCCATGCCCCACGCCCCAGTCCGAGCCGCCGACGCCGTGGTCTCGGGCCCGCCGCGCGCGAACACCGTCGTGGCGGTGCTGGCCTTCGGCGGGATCGTGGTCTCGCTGATGCAGACCCTGGTCATCCCGCTGGTCCCCGTGCTCCCCGCGCTGCTGGGCGCGTCCGCGTCCGATGCCGCGTGGGCGATCACCGCGACGCTGCTCGCCGGGGCCGTCGCGACCCCGGTCGTGGGCCGGCTGGGGGACATGTACGGCAAGCGGCGCATGCTGCTGATCAGCCTGGTGCTGCTGGTGGCCGGCTCGGCGGTCTGCGGCCTCAGCGACTCGCTGACGCCGATGGTCGTCGGGCGGATCCTGCAGGGGCTGGCGGCGGGCGTCATCCCGCTGGGGATCAGCATCATGCGCGACGTCCTCCCGGCGGAACGGCTCGGCTCGGCCACCGCGACGATGAGCGCCTCGCTGGGCGTCGGCGGCGCGTTCGGCCTGCCCGCGGCCGCCTTCCTGGCCGAACGCACCGACTGGCACGTGCTCTTCTGGACGTCGGCGGGCCTGGGTGCCGTCGCGACCGCGCTGGTGCTGGCATTCGTGCCGGAATCCGGCGTGCGCAGCGGCGGGCGCTTCGACCTCGTGGGCGCGGTCGGGCTGTCGGCCGGGCTGATCTGCCTGCTGCTGGCGATCTCCAAGGGCGCGGAGTGGGGCTGGACCGCCACCCGGGCCGGAGGATTGCTCGGCGCGTCGGCGGTGCTGTTCCTGCTGTGGGGTTTCTGGGAGCTGCGCGTCGCCCGGCCGCTGGTGGACCTGCGCACCACCGCGCGCCGCCAGGTGCTGCTCACCAACATCGCGTCCGCCGTGTTCGGGTTCGCCATGTTCGCGATGTCCCTGGTGCTGCCGCAGCTCCTGCAGCTGCCCGCGGTCACCGGCTACGGCCTGGCGCAGACGATGTTCGTCGTGGGGCTGGCGATGGGTCCGTCGGGCCTGGTGATGATGGCCATGGCGCCGCTGTCCGCGCGCATTTCGAAGGCCCGGGGACCGAAGACGACGCTGATGCTGGGCGCCGTCGTGGTGGCGTGCGGCTACGGCCTGGGCATCGTGCTGATGTCCGCGGTCTGGCAGCTCGTGCTCGTCTCCAGCGTGATCGGCGCCGGCATCGGGCTCGCCTACGGGGCGATGCCCGCGCTCATCATGGCGGCGGTGCCCGTGGCGGAGACCGCGGCCGCCAACAGCCTCAACACCCTGATGCGCGCCATCGGCACCTCGGTCTCCAGCGCGGTGGCGGGCGCCGTGCTCGCGCAGCTGACCACGACGTTCGGCGAGCTGACCGTGCCGTCCGAGGCAGGTTTCCAGGCGATCATGGCGATGGCCGCCGCCGCGGCCCTCCTCGCGCTCGCGATCGCAGCCTTCCTGCCCCGGCACGCCGCTCAGCGCGGCTGGTAGAGGGCGCTGCCCTTGATGTACTCGTCGTAGGGGATCGTCCAGTCCGGGATGTCGCCGTCGGCCGGGGTCAGCGGCCGGTCGGAGCCGACGATCTCCACCGGGTCGCCGATCTGCACGAAGTCGAAGTACCACTCGCCGTTGGCCGGCGACAGGTTGATGCACCCGTGCGAGACGTTGGCGACCCCCTGCTGCCCGACCGTCGCGGCGTTGACGTGCACGAACTCGCCGTTGTTGGAGATGCGCACGGCGTGCGGGAGGACCTCGTCGTAGTAGCCGGGCTGGCCCTTCTGCGGACCGCCCCAGGTGTCCGAGCGCATCCGCGTCGAGGTGTGCTTCTCGAAGGCCACGTGGACGCCGGACTGGGTCGGGTAGACGCTCCTGCCGTAGGAGGCCGGGAGCTCCCGGATGGGCTTGCCGTCCTGGAAGACGGTGAACGTGTGGGTGTTGACGTCGCCGATCGCGCGCTGGTCGCGCCCGATGAGGAAGCTGGTCTCGGTGTCGTCGGTGCCCATCACGCCGCCGCCGGTGTCCACGCCGTACAGCTGCGCGCGCACCCGGACGATGGTGCCGGACTTCCAGAACTCCTTGGGGCGCCAGTTGACCTGCTCGTCGCTCATCCAGTGGAACGAGCCCTCGGTCGGCACCGACGGCTCGACCGACAGGCGGCGCTCGACGGCGGCCCGGTCGGTCACCGGCCGGCTGAAGTAGATCGACACCGGCATGGCGACGCCGACGGTGTCGCCGTCGGTGGGCCGGGTCCGCTCGACGGTGACGGTGTCCACGGGCTTGACCGTGCTGAAGGTCGAGTTCAGCGGCGCCGACGGCTTCCGCTCGACGTCTTCGGCCAAGGCGTGCACCCGGTAGGTGGTGCCGAACTCCAGCGGCGTCGTCGTGCTCCACCAGCGGCCGCCGTCGCGCAGCGAACCGGGGATCGTCCTTCCCCCGTCCGTGGTAACGGTGACCGAGGTGAGCGTGCCCGCGTGCGCGGTGACGACCAGCGGCTCGCTGGGCGCGACCTGCGCGGCGCGGTCCGGCACCGAGGCCGTCACGGACGCGGCCGAAGGCTTCGGCGGAGCCGTGCACGAGGCCATCGCGCAGGCGAGCACCCCTCCGACGACGACCCGCCACGCTGTTGCTACCCGCATCCCCGGCCCCCGTCCCTTGCCGATGTGCCCGACATCGAAACCACTGTCCGGGGCGGGGCCGAACATCTCAACACGATCATGCGTCCGCGCCGCGCCGGCTACCTGCCGGGAAGCCGCCGGACGGATGAGCTGATCAAGCCGGAATTGATAACACGAAGCCACGGATCTTTCGTGGTGGTACGAACCGCCGCAGCCACCGGAGCTCCGGGAGGTGGGCTGGTATGGGTCCACATTGGTCAGGTGTGCGTCTCGTGCTCGTGGTCTTGGCCCGTGCGCACTTTGTGTCGCTATAGCAGCACAAAGTGCGCACGGTCGGTGCGGTGCCGGCGTCAGCACTTGGTGGATGACGATCCGCTGGCCCGCTGTTCGCACCCGCCGCTGACCACGATCCGGGTCGACCTGGCGGCCGAAGCCCGGCGGCTGACCGACGCCGTGCTGTCGGAGCTGGGGCGTTCCGCGCGAGCCGCGTCGCCGGCGGAGGGGCCGTTCGTGGACCTGGTGGTGCGGGATTCCACCTGACCGGGACGGCGCGATCGGTGCCGATGGCACGGGGCCCCGGCGGTGCGATTCACCGCCGGGGCCCCGGTCGCGATCAGGAGATCACGCGATGACGCTGTCGATCCAGCCGCGGAAGTGGCCGACGCTGGTGTAGACGTCGGGCGACTCGCCGCAGACGTGGCCGACACCGCGGCTGTCCACGCCGACGACCCGCCAGCGCTTGCCTTCCCTGACCAGCAGCGGCGAACCGGAGTCGCCGCCGCAGGGGCCGCGAACGCCCTCGGGGTTGTCCGCGCAGACGTCGCCGTCGTGGATGCCCCAGGAGGTGTCGCCGTCCGGGCCCGCCACGCACTTCGGCGTGTCGGACGGGATGATCGACGTGTCGAGCTGCTGGAGCTGCGTCGGCAGCTTGGTCGGGTCACCGGCGTCGTCGTTGGAGACGTAGCCCCAGCCGATCTCGCGGACCGCGGTGCCCGGCTCGGTGATCTCGTCGGCCATCGGCGCCGGCGCGTCGGCGATCGGCCCGTCGAGGTGCAGGAGCGCGATGTCCTTGCCCAGCTCGCGGTCCTCGTACGAGTGGTACTCGGGGTGCACCACGATGTCCTGGAGCTTGGCGATGGTCCCGCCGGAGGTCCGGTCGTTGGAGCCGACGCGCACGTGCAGCAGCGCCGGGTCCATCACGACGTAGGCGCCGCCGTTCGGGTCGGGCGAGGTGACGCAGTGCGCCGCCGTCACGACCCACTCCGGGCTGATCAGCGCGCCGCCGCAGCGGTGCGAGTTCGGGTCCCCGTTGCGTTCGTACTCTAATGACGTCATGAACGAGTAGGTCTGGTCCGCGGGTGTGCCGCCGATGATCGAGGGCGTCACGTCGCCGGTTGGTTCGTCGGCCTGCGCCGTCCCGAAGCTCGTGAACGTGCCCGCGGCGGCGACCGCGGCGGCCAGCGCCGCGGTGCGCTTCAGCGACCCCGGCAGGTTCTTGGTCATCTGCTGTTGTCCTCCGATTTCCCCGCACGAAGATCACGTGCGATGTTGATCAAGGTAGCCCAGCCGGGCGTGCGGGGGAGCGGATTCTGCAAGATCGAATTCCGGATCGAATTCCGGTGGCGGAGCTCAGGGTCGGCGGCCCATCAGGCGCAGCATCCGCTGCTGGCGGGTCTCGTCGGCGGGAGCCGCCGCGGCCGCCGCGAAGTAGCTGTGCGTGCTGCCCGGGTCGAGCGGCCCCTCGGCGACGCCGGTGTAGAGCCACTCGAAGTTGTCGTCGACCCACTCGACCAGCGACGGGTCCAGTTCCTCCGGGCCGCCGGTGGCGCGGGCGAGGTCCCAGCTGTGCACGACGGTGTCGGCGATGAGCAGGCCGAGCAGTTTGCGGCCGTCGACCGGTCCGAACGGGTAGTCCACGACCCGGTCCAGCGCCCCGGGCTCGCCGAAGGCGGCGAGGCAGTTCGCCGCGGCGGCGTCGAACGATCCGGCAGGGTCGTCGCCGAGCGCGTCCTGCTCGCGGATCACCAGGAACTGGGCGCTGTCGCCGCCGTGCAGCAGCAGCCGGTAGATCGCGTTCGCCTGCACCAGGTGGCTCACCAGCGCGCGCACGTCCCATTCGGCGCAGGGGGTCGGATCGGCCCACTGGCCGGGCTCGATCGACCGCACCCGGCGTGCGAAGTCCGCGTTGGTGCGGCGGAGGTGGGCGAACGGCACGTCGTCGGAAGCACGCATGAGTCGATCATGGTGGCGCCGCCGGCCCGTGTCCGGCGGGAATCGGCCCCGGTACTTCCAGAGTCCTGTGTGGACTACGAGGGTCGTCCCGGCACAGCAGTAGCTCCCGCCTCGATGAAGACGGGAGCTACCGGAAATGCTGGACTGGTCTATCGGGTTGGATGTGGTTGCTGGTTGGAAGAGGTGTCAGGACGTCAAAGCCGGCTCAGCGCCAGCCGCCCCAACGGCCCCAGCCGCCCCAGCCACCCCAGCGGCCCCAGCCGCCCCAACCACCCCAGCCCCAGCCCCAACCCCAGCCCCAGCCCCAGCCCCAGCCGTGGCCCCAGCCCCAGCCGTGACGGTTGCTGAAGATTGTGCTGATCTGCATGGTGATCCCTCGTTAAGTGCCGCACCGGGCCTTTCCGGGGAGTGCGAAAAGCCCACCGGAACTCCCGGTGCTTTTCCTGTCGACCCCGGCGACGTGAGTACGTCGTCGGATTCACCGGCTTTTTGCCGGTACTACTCACGGTATTGCCGGTAAATCGCCGGTAAAGAGGGTCTTTCGCCCCGAGTTCGATCCGTAGCCGATCAGTCACTCTGCGCATGCGGGTCGTGTCGGCGATCACCTGGAGTGCACAGTGGACGGACCGTCAGGAGTGGACCGGCGAGCCGGCGGCAGGTTCGGCGACGGGAACCGAGGGGCGCGCGGTGACCACGACCGGGCCGCCGCAGTTCCAGCATTCCGGCTCGTTCTCGGGCGCGGAACGGCCGGCGACGTCGCAGCCGGGGCACAGCCAGGCGGTCAGGATGATGTGACCGCGGGGATCGTGTCGGGGACGCATGGGCAGCCACCACTCTGATCGTGTCGGGTGCCGCCTGCATGCTGTGACCGCTCCGACGGATGCTCACTCTGTTGGGCGGAAATTATTGGGTAGGCGGGCACGCGCAGTCAACAGTGCCGCGCGCCACGCCGAAGCAGACCGGAGCCGCGTCGCCGCAGATCATGCCGCCCTTGACAGCGCACGGCACCGGGAGTCTCCTCGGTTCTGGGCCGCTGGTTCGCGATTTTCCGGCCGGCGGTCGCAGCGGGATCGCATCGGTCTCAGGTCTTCGGGGGAAGGGCCGGCCATGGCGACTTACGAGTACGACTGCCCTCGGTGCGGTCGCTTCGAGACGCACCAGCCGATGGGGACGGCCTCGGCTTCGCACCAGTGCCTCCACTGCGGGCGACCGGCCCGCAGGATCTTCTCCGCACCGCACCTCGCCACCGTGCCCGCGCGGCTCGCCGCCGCGCTCGACCGGGCGGAGCGGAGCGGCGCGGAACCGGAGGTGGTCACCGAGGTGCCCCGCCGGAAGCCGCCCGAGCCGCATCCGTCGCTGTCCCGGCTCCCGCGCCCCTGACCGGGCCCAGGCGCCAGCGGAGGTGTCATCGGTGGCATACGTGGGATTGCTGTACGTCGGCGCCGTGCTGTTCCTCAACGGCGTCATGCTGTTGGGCAAGGCCGACCCGAAGGCGATCGGCGTGTTCAACCTCTTCGTCGGGGCGCTCCAGGTGATCACCCCGACGATCCTGATCGCGGTGAACCTCGGGGACCCGGTCACGGTCCTCAGCGCGTCGGGCATCTACCTGTTCGGCTTCACCTACCTGTACGTGGGGATCGGGCTGCTCGGTGACTTCGACACGAGCGGCGTCGGCTGGTTCTCGCTGTTCGTCGCCATCATGGCGCTCGGCTACTCGTTCGCGAACTTCCGGCTGCTCGGGGACAGCCCGTTCGGCGTGATCTGGCTGTACTGGTCGTTCCTGTGGCTGCTGTTCTTCCTGTTGCTGGGCCTCAAGATGGAGCGGCTCACCCGCTACACCGGCTGGGTCGCCGCGATCGAGGGCTGGGTGACCGCCGCGATCCCGTCGTTCCTGATCATGACCGGTTACTGGCGGAACCCGAACGCCATCGCGACGGCGCTGGTGATCTTCGGCGTCGTCGTCTTCGTCGCGCTGTGGTTGTTCACCACCGGCGTGTGGTCGGTCCGGGGCGTCCGGACGTTGTCCGCGCCCCACCGTCCGGCACATCAGTGAGGAGGATTTCCCATGCCAGAAGTGGTTTTCAGCGTCGACCAGTCGAAGTCGATGCGGGAGCAGGCGGTGCCGGGGCACAACCGCTGGCACCCGGACGTCCCGTCGGCCGTGATGGTCCGGCCCGGCCAGGAGTTCCGCGTCGAATGCCGGGAGTGGACCGACGCGCAGCTCGGCAACAACGACTCCGCCAACGACGTCCGGGACGTCGACCTGAACCAGACGCACATGCTCAGCGGCCCCATCGGCGTCGAGGGTGCCGAACCCGGCGACCTGCTGATCGTCGACATCCTGGACCTCGGGCCGGTGCCGCAGGAGACCGGCGAGGCCCCGGGGCAGGGCTGGGGCTACACGGGCGTGTTCGCCAAGGTCAACGGCGGCGGCTTCCTGACCGACTACTTCCCGGACGCCTACAAGGCGATCTGGGACTTCCACGGGCAGCAGTGCACCTCGCGGCACCTGCCGGGCATCCGCTACACCGGCATCACCCACCCCGGCCTGATGGGCACCGCGCCATCGGCCGATCTGCTGGCCAAGTGGAACCGGCGGGAGCAGGCGCTCATCGACACCGACCCGGACCGCGTGCCACCGCTGGCCCTGCCGCCGACCGAGCCCGGGGCGCTGGCCGGTCAGGCGGACGGCAGCGAGGCGCAGCGGATCGCCCGAGAGGGCGCCCGGACGGTTCCGGCCCGGGAGAACGGAGGAAACCAGGACATCAAGAACTTCACCCGCGGGTCGCGGGTCTTCTACCCGGTCTTCGTCGAGGGCGCGAAGCTGTCCATGGGCGACCTGCACTTCAGCCAGGGCGACGGCGAGATCACCTTCTGCGGTGCGATCGAGATGGGCGGCTTCATCGACCTGCACGTCGACCTGATCAAGGGCGGCATGGACAAGTTCGGCATCACCACCAACCCGGTGTTCATGCCGGGCAACGTCGAACCGCGGTACTCGGAGTTCCTGTCGTTCTCCGGGGTTTCGGTGGACCACGACACGGACACCAACCACTACATGGACGCCACCGTCGCCTACCGGCGCGCCTGCCTCAACGGCGTCGAGTACCTCAAGAAGTGGGGCTACACCGGCGAACAGGCGTACCTGCTGCTCGGTTCGGCGCCCGTCGAGGGGCGGATCAGCGGCATCGTCGACATCCCCAACGCCTGCTGCACGCTCTACGTCCCGGCGGCGATCTTCGACTTCGACGTGCGGCCCACCGCGGCCGGGCCCGCGCGCGAGGATCGCGGCCAGTGCGCCGTCACGTCCTGAGCACCGGTGCGGCCTCGCGGGGCCGCACCGGTTCCGGGAGGGCTCCCGGCCGGCCGTGGAATGCTGCGGGTGCGTTCGAGGAAGCGGAGGTGGCATGCGCGAGAACCTGCAGGTGGCCGGGGGGAGTCCGCTCGCGGCCGGGCACGGCAGCCTGGCGTTCGGGGTGCCCGGGTCGGCACCGGGCACGATCTTCGCGTTGTCGGTCACCGGGGGCATCACGGTCCGGCCGCGGGAGGGGCGGACGATCGTGTTCGGCCGCAACCGGCCGGAGGTGCACGTCTGCGTCGGGGAGAACGACCGGCGGATCAGCCGCCACCACGGGCTGCTGACCCACCACCTGGACCACTGGTGGGTGCACAACACGGGTCGCCTCCCGGTCCGGTTCCCCGGCTCCCGGCTGCTGTTCGCCGACGACGAGCCGGTCCCGCTCACCACCGGGTACACGCCGCTGTTCCTGAGCGGCTCGAGCGGTCGAGAGCACCTGCTGGAGCTGTACGTGGCGGGGCCGGACGGGCAGCCGCCCGCGTCGAAGCACAGCGACCCGACGCAGCCACCGAGGACGTGGAAGCTCTCGCCGACCGAGAAGCTCCTCCTGGTCGTCCTGGGTCAGCGCTACCTGATGCACGAGGCCTACCCGCAGCCGCTGTCCTGGCGGCAGGCCGCCGAGCACCTCGCCGAGCTGCAACCGGATGCCGGGTGGACGGCGAAGCGGGTGGAGCACGACGTCGTCGACGTCCGCACCAGGCTGTCGAAGGGCGGCGTGCCCGGGCTGACCCGCGACGAGGTCGGCGAGCCGGTCGGGAACACCTTGAACCACAACCTCATCCGCGAACTGATGGAGAGCACAACGCTGGTGCCGCCGGACCTCCGGGTCCTCGACGCATGACCCGCAGGGCCCGTCTCCACGCTCGTCGTGCGCGGCGGTGCGGGTGGCGGCCCGCCGCGCGAGTTCCAGCCACCGCCCGGACTCAGTCCTCCGCAATTTCCATTGAAATCGAAGGTTCGATTTCAATGGAAATTGCGGACCTCCGATGCGCGCCGCATCTCGGGGAGGGTCAGGCGGGGAGGCTTGCGGCGGCCGGTTCGGCGAGGGCGGTGGCCAGCCGGCAGAGCTCTTCGGTGGGTTGCGGGCCCATCACGACGACGAGCAGCCGCTCGACCAGCCGGCCGTCCTCGCCGCGGTACTCGCGGTGGACGATGCCGACCTGGCACGACTCCTCGCCGTAGCCCTCGGGCTCGACGAACGCCTGGTGGCCACCGAAGCGGACGGGCCGCCCGTCTTCGGCGGTGGGCGGCTGGTGCCGGTCGAAGATGAGCCGGAGCGTGGCCGGTCCGGTGGTGCTGTTCCACCGGCAGCTCCAGCCGCCGAAGCCCGGCTCCGGGCGGATCGCGTCGACACCGGGGAAGCGGGCGAGCGCGTCGCCGTCGAGGAGGCCGCAGGCGTCGACGTTGATCAGCGAAGCGGGATTCGGCGCGGGCCGGCGCGGAACCTCGCCCCGGCCGAGCACCCCGGCCGCGGTCGTGGCCGCCGCCTCGGCCATGCCGCACAGATCAGACCTGCCCTCGCCGAGCTGGTCCGCGGTGATCACGATCCGGGTTCGCTGGTCGGGCATCGGCAGGATCCGGGCGCATTCGTCGCTTTCCTGCGGCTCCCGCACGATGTCCAGCGCGCCGATCTTCTCGATCCGGCCTTCCGGCGGCCCGTCGGCGGCGGAGAGCAGCACCTCGACGTCCACCTCGCCGTCGCCGGAATCCACGATGACGTCGCACCGGTTGAAGTTGCCGTACTCGGCGTTCAGGTCGGTTTCGCCGAACCGGGCGAGCGCCACCGGGTCGAGCAGAGCGCAGGGGTCGGCCGTGCGGGGCTCGCCGATCGGTGACACCGTCGTCGGCGCACCGGCCCGGTCCGCCGCAGGGAGATCCGCCGACGTGGACGGAAAACCGGTCGCCACCACGGCACCGGCCGCCAGCACGCCGACGACGGCCGCGGACACCGCGACCACGCGACCGCGCCGCCGCTTCTCGACCGGCACGTCGGTGGCGAGGTTCTCCAGCATCGTCCTGGCTTCCGCCGCGCTCGGCCGCTTCGCCGGATTGACCCGCAACAGCTGGGCGAGCACCGGGGTGAGCGGCCCGGCCTGGGTGGGCGCGGCGACCTTGCCCGCCGCAGCCTGCCGCAGCAGCACGAACGGATTGCCGGATTCGCCGAACGGCGTCACGCCCTCGATCGCGGCGAACAGGGTGGCGCCGAGCGAGAAGACGTCCGAGGCCGCGGTGGGGTCCGCGCCGTTGGCCACCTCGGGGGCGACGAAACCCGGTGTGCCGGAGAGCAGGCCGGTCTCGGTGAGGGTCACGTCGGCGTGCACGGCGCGCGAGATGCCGAAGTCGCCGAGCTTGGCGATGTCGTCGGCGGTGACGAGCACGTTCCCGGGCTTGATGTCGCGGTGCAGGATTCCTGTGGCGTGCACCGCGGCCAGGCCGGCGGCCAGCTGCGCCCCGAGCCTGGCCACCCGCGCGGGCGGCAGCACGCGGTGGTGGGCCAGGTCCGGCGCGGGGAGGTATTCCATGACCAGCAGCCATTCGCCGCCCTCGTCCACCACGTCGTGCAACGTGACGACGTTCGGGTGGTTCACCTTCGCCAGGATCTTGCCCTCGGTGCGCAGCCGCCGGATCCGCTCGGCGCCGCGCTCGCTGTCCCGCGAGACGGCGTGCTTGATCGCGACGTCCCGGCCCAGTTCCTCGTCGACGGCGCGCCAGACCGTCCCGCCGCCGCCGGAACCGATCTGCTCCGCCAACCGATACCGGCCGCTGATCAACTGACCGATCCGCACCGCCACTCCGATCCACGAGCCGCGCCAGCCTCGGACGAGGTGGCGCAAACCCTATTGCACGGCGAACCGCGGGCGGGTCCGGTCCGGGAAAATCGCGAACGCGTCACCAGCCGCGCAGGTCGACGGGCCAGGTGTCGACGACCTCGTCGCCGTCGACGACGTGGATGCGCTCGTGCAGCGCGATGGTCGGGTCGACGTGCGCGGGCAGCACCCGGACCCGGTCGCCGATCCGGGCCGGGGTTTCCGGGGTGAAGGTCAGGTGCTCGTCGGAGCAGAAGTGCACGCGCGCGCCCGGAATCGCGGGATTGCCGTGGTCCATGCCGAGCGCCTTGAGCCCGACGTCGGCCACGACCCACTTCGGGGACGCCGAGATGACGGTGCCGAGGACGGTCAGGGCCTGCCGGAACGGCAGGCCGAGCTCGGCGTATGCGGTGTCCATCAGGGCGTAGGAGCCGGCCTGGATCTCGGTGGCCCAGGTGTTCACCGCGTACGTCCCGGTGCCGCCCGCGCTGACGAGATCGCCGCCGACATCCTCGTGCGCGGCCAGCAGCAGCGCCATGCTCTCGGCCGCGCGCTCGGCGCGTTCCGCCGGATCCTTGCGGAGCATGAGATGGCCCTCGTACCCCATTACCCCGCGAACGGAAAGTCCTTTGCTGCGGGCGAGATCGGCGAGCTCGCCCGCAGCGGAGGGATCGATGCCGCAGCGCGGCAGGCCGACGTTGACGTCGACGACCACCTCGCGGACGCCGCCGGACGCGGCGGCTTCGACGGTTTCCGGCGAGTCCACGGCAAGCGTCACCCGGGCGCCGCCGCGCACCACCGCGCCGAGGCGCCGGGTGTCGAGAACTTCGTTGGCCAGCAACAGGTCTTCGCCGAGCCCGGCGACGGCCATGCCCTCGACCTCGCGCACGGTGGCGCAGGTGAAGCCGCGATGCCCGATGTCCGCCTGGCGCTGGGCGAGCGCGGTCGTCTTGTGCGCCTTGACGTGCGGGCGAAGCCGGGCCCCGGGCAGCGCCTCGGCCATCGTCCGCAGGTTGGCGTCGAGCAGCGCGGCGTCGACGACGAGCGCAGGGGTCTGCAGGTCCAAGAGGTGCAACGTCGTCTCCCCCGCCGGTACCGGTCTTCCCGCCCGGATCATACGGTTCCGCCGACGGCGTTCCCCGTCATCGGGACGAGGCGGGCCAAGCAGTGCAACGCGGAGGCTGTTCCCGACCGAGGTCCGCGCGACGGCGGTCGGGCTGTGCACCGGGATCAGCCGGATCGGCGCGGCCGTGGGCAACTTCGCGACGCCGTGGGCGCTGGCCAACCTCGGCATCGGCGCGACGATGTGGATCGCCACCGGCATCGCACTGGTCGGCGCCGTGATCGGGGTGTTCATGGCGCCGGAGACCAAGGGCGTGGAGCTCGGCGTCGCCGGGGTGCTGCAGCGCTGACGCAGCCGATGTCCGGATCGGGCAAGGGCATGTCCGCGAGCGGGAAGACCGGGTGCTGCCGGGGGCGGTTCACTGCCGGGGTAACCCAGCGCCGACCGCGGAGGAACGGACATGCCCGACGAACCCACCTCGGAGTTCTGGAAGGACCTCAAGCCGATCGAGAACTCGGTCAAGCCCGACGCGCAGCCCGAGGTGTACCTGTCGCAGGTCGCCACCGATGACGACCGCTACTACGCGCCGTTCTCCGAGACCGTGGGATCGCGGCCGCTGTGGATCAACGTGAAGGACAACTCGTGGTCGGACGTCCTGCGCGCCAAGCGGGCGGGCCTGGTCAACCGCCACTACCACCCGCACGAGGTGTTCGCCTACACGATCTCCGGGAAGTGGGGCTACCTGGAGCGCCCGTGGACGGCCTCGGCCGGTGACTTCGTCTACGAGGCGCCGGGGGAGGGGCACACGCTCGTCGCCTACGAGAGCGAGGAGCCGATGAAGGCGCTGTTCATCGTCAAGGGCCCGCTGATCTGGCTCGACGAGAACGGCGACACCGCCGGCTACTTCGACGTGCACGACTACATCGACCTGGTGCGCAAGCACTACGACGCCGTGGGCATCGGGGCGGACTACGTCAACTCGCTGTTCCGCTGACGGGGCCCGCGATGAACCCGGCCCGCCGCTACGAGAACCTGCTGCTGCTGATCCTGTTCCTGTCGTTCGGTTTCGTCTTCTTCGACCGGCAGGCGCTGTCCTTCCTCGCCCCGATGATCGGCGAGGGCTTCCCGTTGTCGAACACCCAGCTCGGCATCCTCTCCGGGGTGCTGGCGCTGACCTGGGCGCTGTCCGGGATGGTGGTGGGGCGGCTGACCGACCGCATCGGCCGCCGGAAGACGGTGCTGATCGTCGCGATCCTGCTGTTCTCCGCGTTCTCCGCCGCGTCGGGGCTGATGACCGGGTTCGCCGGGCTGCTCGTCGCCCGGGCGCTGATGGGCATCGCCGAGGGCGCGGTGCTGCCGATGGCGCAGTCGTTGATGGTAGAAGCGTCGCAGGAACACCGGCGGGGCCTGAACATGGGTCTGGTGCAGGGATCCTCGGCGGGCCTGCTCGGCGGCATCCTGGCCCCGGTCGTGGTGGTGTGGGTGGCCGAGGAGTTCGGCTGGCGCACGGCGTTCCTGCTCACGATCGTGCCCGGGCTCCTGCTGGCGGCGTGGGTCGCCAAGGCGGTGCGCGAGATGCCGCCCGGCGCGCGTCCCGTCGCCGCACCCGCCGAGCGCGGCCCGCGGGTGCCGCTGCGGCAGGTGCTCGGGGAGCGCAACATCGTGCTGTGCATGGTGATCGCGGCCTGCTACCTGACCTGGTTCGTCGTGATCATCACCTTCGCCCCGACCTACCTGGCCGACGGGAAGGGGTTCCCGCCCGGCACCATGAGCGCGGTGATGGCCTGCTTCGGCGTCGCCTGGGTGCTGTGGGGCTTCGTCACGCCGGCCGTGTCCGACCGGATCGGGCGGCGGCCCACGATGATCGCGTTCACGGCGGTGGCGGTGCTCTGCCCGATCGCCGTGGTGAACGTGGCGAGCCCGCTCGCGCTCGGTGCGGTCGTCATCGTCAGCTACACCGGCCTCGGCTGCTTCACGCTGTTCATGGCGACGATCCCGGCCGAGACGGTGCCCACCGGGGCGCTGGCGACGGCGCTGGGGCTGGTCATGGGCGTCGGCGAGCTGTGCGGCGGGTTCCTCGGGCCGCTGGTCGCCGGGTGGGCGTCGGACACCTGGGGCCTGCAGGCCGCGATGTTCATCGCCGCGGGAGCTGCTGCGGTCGTGGTGGTCCTGTCGTTCTTCCTGCGGGAAACGGCGCCGCTGGTGCTGCGCCGCAAGGAGGTGGTGGCCGCATGAGAGCGGCGGTTTTCCACGGGCCGGGCGACATCCGGGTGTCCGATGTGGATGCTCGACCGCCGGGCGCGGAGGAGGTGACCATCGAGGTGGCCTACTGCGGGATCTGCGGGAGCGACCGCCACGAGTACGTCGACGGCCCGCACGCGATCCCGGTGGGCGCGCCCCACCCCGAATCCGGCGTGACGGCGCCGCTGGTCATGGGCCACGAGTTCTGCGGGACCGTGACCGAGCTCGGGCGCGGCGTCGGCGGCCTGGCGGTCGGCGATCGGGTCGCGGTCGAACCGAACTACCGGTGCGGGAAGTGCGCCCGGTGCCGGGCGGGCGAGTACAACATCTGCGCGCACTTCGGCTTCGCCGGCCTGATGGGCCACGGCGGGCTCGCCGAGCGCGCCACGATCCCGGCGTACATGGCGCACGTGCTGCCGCCGGAGGTGAGCCTGGAGCAGGCCGCGGTGTTCGAACCGGCATCGGTCGCGCTGCACGCGCTGCGGCGGTCGGCGGCGACTCCCGCCGACGCGATCGCCGTCGTCGGGCTGGGCCCGATCGGCCTGCTCATCACGCTGCTCGCCCGGCAGCACGGCCTGTCGCGGATCGTCGGCGTCGACCCGAACCCGGCCCGGCGGGAGCTGGCCGCCGAGCTGGGCGCGTCCGAGGTCGCCGCCGGTTTCGCGGGCGAACCGGTGGACATCGCCTTCGAGGCGGTCGGCATCCAGTCCACATTGGACGCATGTCTGGCCGCGACCAGGCCCGGCGGGCGGGTCCTGTTCGCCGGGCTGGGCGGGGAACTCCGGTTCGACGCGCTGGACCTGGTGAACAACGAGCGGTCGCTGATCGCCGCGGTCGGCTACCGGGACACCTTCCCGGAGCTGATCCGGCTGGCCGCCGGCGGCGTGGACTTCACGCGGATCGTCACCGCGACGATCCCGCTGGAAGACGTCGTCGAGCGCGGCTTCCGGGCGGGCGCGGAGCAGGTCAAGGTGGTGGTGCGGCCGTGACGGTGGTCTCGCCCGCGGCGGGTACGTCACCGGCGCGGTGCTGCCGGTCGACGGCGGCTATCTCGCCGCTTGAGCGGCGCCCGCGCGGGGGCAGGTCGTACTTTGTAAGCGGCGGTAGCCGCTTGCGGTGCGGGACTCGGCTTGCACCGCCGCGGGTTCACGGTGCCCACTCCCCTGGAGTTCTCCCTGCGAGGACAGCCCCGACGTGGTGAATTGGTCATTCATGATGTCGGGGATCCCACAGCGAGGGGGCAGCGGTGATTCCCGCAGGGGGGGCCGCCACTCGCACCGCTGCGCGGACCAATTTCAAAATATTCGCTAACCTGCGCCCGCTGGGGGCTGACGAGCGGAGGCCGCAATGACGCGTACCGTGTCGCTGATCTCGCGAGTGTCCACCGACGCCGTCGCGCCCGCGGACCGGGTCGGTTTCTGGGAGGACCACAACCGGCGCGCCCTGGTGGGGCTGACCTGCTCGCCGTACTCCGAGCGGGGCCTGCTGGCGACCCAGACCAACGTGCGCTTCGGTGAGTTGCGGCTCGCGGACATCGAGGGCAACGAGCACGTGATCGAGCGGACCCCGGCGGCCTGCCGGGCGCTGCCGAAGGATTCGGTGTTCGCCAGCCTCGTGCTCGCCGGGGAAGCCGTTTTCTACCACGGTCAGGGCTGCCTCGCGCTGCGGGCGGGCGACCTCGCGCTCTACGACACGCGGCGCTCCTACCTCTTCGGGTTCGCCGCGCCGATGCGTCAGCTCCTGGTGGACGTCCCGCGCGAGGTGTTCACCACCCGCTGCCTGCCGGAAGGTGTTGCCAGGCCGAGGCGTTTCGGATCCGGCACGCCGCGCACCGCCGCCCTGCTGGACACCCTGCGCGCGCTGCTGACGAGGGTGGCGAAGCAGCGCACCGGCGACGCGGCCGGGAGCGACGACGCGGTGCTCGACCTGCTCCGCGCGCTGGCCACCGACGGCGCGGCACCAGCGCCGCTGGTGGTGGCGAAGGATTTCGCGGAGCGGAACCTGCCGGACCCGGGCCTGACGCCGGGCCGGATAGCGGCGGCGGCCGGGATGTCGGTGCGCCACCTGGGACGGCTGTTCGCCGCGGAAGGCGATTCCCCGGCGCGCTACCTGCAACGCCGGAGGCTCGAAAGAGCGCGCCGCGAACTGGCGGACCCGGCGGCCCGCCACCGAACGATCGCGGACATCGCGCACCGCTGGGGATTCGCCAGCCACGCGCACTTCACCAGGGTCTTCCAGACCGAATTCGGCCATCCCCCAAGCGAAACCCGTCCCACCTGACGCCGGACTCAGGTGTGGAGGTGGGCCGGGTGGCCCGTCATCCGCTCGACTTCGTCTTCCGCCGTTCTCAGCAGGCGGCGGGCCAGGTCGAACAGCGCTCGCGCCGCCGCTAGTTCGTCGCCGATCTCCGGCACGCTGCGGTCCTGCGGGTTTCGCCGTGCCGAGCCCTTGCCGTGGAGTTCCCCGGCCGCCGGTGCTCGCAGGCGCGCTTCGGCGTGCGTGTGGTCGATGTCCTCGTCGAAGTAGACGTCGACCGTCCAGTGCTTCGTCGCGGCCATTGCTGTTCGCCTCCAACACCGCAGCATCGTTGAGGCATCGCGCGGGTTGCCAGAGCCCATTGGCACCGCTTCGCGGGCCGTGCATCGCCGCCGTCGTCGCGGAACGGCGTGCCGGTTTTTCCCGGCCCGGTGGCCGGGGTGCGTCGTGTTGGGTTCACGTCGTTGCCGGGGTAACCCGGTGGCTTGCGGAATCCGAGCGGAGGAGGCTGCGATGAACGAGCGGGCATGGGAGCGCGCGGGGGCGGCGAGTGGTCTGGTGGCGGCGGTGTTGCTGCTGGCCAGCTTGTTCCTCAACCCGACCGCCCCGACCGGGGACGAGCCGGTCCTGACCTTCTTCTACGTCGCCGGGAACCGGGCCACGGTGGTGCTGGCCGCGTTGCTGGCGACGCTGGCGGCGGTGGTGTTCTTGTGGTTCGTCGGGCACCTGAGGCACCTGTTGCAGCGCGCCGAAGGCGGTGCGGAGGCGTTCTCGCCGGTGGTGTTCGCCGCCGGGGTGGTGCTGTCGGCGATGACGATGCTGAGCATGCTCCCGGTGACCGCGCTGGCGTCGATGAGCCGGGACATCTCGACCGCGAGCGGGTCGGCGGTGTTCGTGCTCTCCGAGCTGCACCGGCTCGCGCTCGGGCCGCTCGGGCTGCTGGTCGCGCTGTTCGCCGCGACCACCGGCGCCGCGATGGTGCGCCGCGAGGTGCTCGGGCCCTGGGTCGGCTGGTTCGGGTTCGCGGTGGCCGCGATCGGGCTGATCGCCGGGGTCACCGCCTTCTACGCGACCGGCCCGTTCGTCACGATCGCGGCCATGGTCACCGGCATCGTGTTCGCGGTGTGGATCGGTGACGCCGCGGTGCTGATGCTGTACCGGCCGGAGGTCGACCGCGTCGAGGTGCCGGGCACGGCGTTCGCGCACTGACCGCCGAACGCGTCAGCCGCCCGCCCGGGGCCGGGTGGGCGGCTCGTTCCTGGCCTGGCAGTGCGGGCAGTGCGCGGTCGCCTCCGCGACCGCGCGCATGTCGTGCTTGCGCCGGTACATGTCCCGGTCGGCTTCGTGCAGCAGCGCGTTCGGACGGGTCGCCGGGTCGGTCGTGGTGGCCAGCCCGACGCTGGCCCGGATCCGCAGGAGGCCGTGCGGCGTGTCGCATTCGGCCCGGAGGCGCCGGGCGACTCGGTCGCGGAACTCCGCGGCGGCCCGGGCATCGGGAACCCGGCTGACGACGGCGAATTCGTCGCCGCCGATCCGGCACACGGTGTCGGTCGGGCCCGCCGCGTTGAGCAGTTCGTCGGCGGCGGTCATGAGGAGCCGGTCGCCCGCGGAGTGCCCGTAGGTGTCGTTGACGGGCTTCAGCTCGTCGAGGTCGGCGACGAGCACGGCGACCACGCCGCCGTCCCGTTCGAGGTCCGCGAGGACGTGCGCCAGGCGGTCGTCGAGCAGGGCGCGGTTGGCCAGCCCGGTCAGCGGGTCGTGCAGCGCCAGGTGGGCGAGGTGGACGTCGGAGGAGCCGCGCTCGCCGAGCTCCTCGCACTGGCTGACCAGGTACGCGGGCTGGTCGTCGGCGCCGGGGACCACGCTGGTCCGGATCAGCACCCAGATCGGATGGCCGTTCTTGTGCCGGTAGCGCTTCTTCAGGCTGACCGTGTTCAGCCGGCCCTCCGCCAGGTCCGCCAGCGCAGCTGCCGAGTGCTCGTGGTCCTGCGCGTAGGTGACGTCGAAGATGCGCATTTCGAGCATTTCGCGCCTGCTGTACCCGAGCAGTCCGCACCACGCCTCGTTGACGTCGGTCCAGCGGCCGTCGTGGTCCAGCAGCGCCATGCCGGTGGGGGCGTTGGCGAACACGCGGCTCCACCGGGTTTCGATCTCCGGGCGGTCTTCGACCTCGTGGAACTGCGAGAGGAACAGCCCCGGCTCGCCGCCGCCGTCGTGGATCGGCGACGTGCATTGGAGCAGCCGCACGGTGCCGCCGTCGGAACGCCTGAATCGCCGTTCGGCCGTTCCTGCTCCGGTGGTGCTTCGCGGATCGGCCTCAGCTGCGGTGAAGTCGTCGAGCGGGTGCCCGGCGAGGCCGGTCCGGTCGTATCCGAGCGCGCGGCAGAGCGCGTCGTTGGCGTGCACGCAGCGGCCGCTCGCGTCGAGCAGCGCCATCGGGGTAGCGGCGCTGTCGAGCAGCGGCAGCCATTGCTCGGCCGGTTCGAGATCGGGGGTGGCTCGCATCAGGCTTCCGGGGAGGAGTTCTGCCGGTGTGCGGCTTCTGGACGGTAGCTGCGCGCATACCCGGCGAACTCGGGGGCACCTCCGCTCCCCGGGCCGCCGAGGGGGCGTCCGATGCCTGACGGCCCGGGGAACGGGGTGATTCGGTTGGCCTGTCGGGGACGAGCGGAACGGGACATACCGGCCTCGAACGTCGGGGGACGGGGACGATGCCGTCCACCTTGCGCGAGAATCGCGGACCCTGCGGCGTTGTAATTACCGACTTCCATACCTAAATTCACGCCCGAGCCGATGCGCACGCGCAGTCGCGGTTCTTTCAACCGCAAGACGGGCAACAGGGGCCCCGCCGGGAACTTCCGCCACCAACCGGACGGCCTGCGGATTTACGCTGGACGGGCTCGCACCGTCGAAACAGCCGGGCCGGTAATGGTTTTCCGAATGCTAGCGCATTTTCCGGCCCGGTGCCGAATTTCTCGTGGGGGTCGGCAATGCTGATCGAAGTGAGCGGAAAAAGGGTCATCGGCAGGAAATCCGGAAGAACGAGGCGTGTTCTGCTGGGCGTGCTGCTCGGCGTGCTCGCACTGGTGGCGACCGTCTGCACCAGTGCGTCGGCCGCCGCGGCACCGCCGGCGCCGGCCGGACCGGTGGGCGGCGGATCGCACCTGGTGATCGTCAAGATGGTCGACTTCCGGCTGTTGCAGCCGGCCTTCCTGCCGCCGGGGCGCTACACGTTCCGGGCCATCAACGAGGGGCGCGCGCCGCACGCCCTGCAGATCAGCGGACCCGGCGTCGCGAACGCGCGCACGCCGGTGGTGCAGGCGGGCCAGGCCGCCGACCTCACCGTGGATCTGCGTCGCGGGCTCTACGACTTCTGGTGCCCGGTCGGCAACCACCGGCAGATGGGGATGCAGCTGAACGTCTTCGTCGGATGAACCGGCCCGGCCCGGGTTCCGCGCGGCGGACCCGGGCCGGTCACCGTTGAGGAGCGGTGGTGGTGCGGGCGGCGGAACCTCACCGTCCGCCTGGACTGCGGGAGCCGTGACAGGCGTCGCGGCTGTCCTCGCCGGGGGAACTCCAGCGGAGTGGGCACCCGTGAACCCGCGGCGGTGCGAGCTGAGTCCCACACCGCATGCGGCTGACGACGCATCCTGAAAGAACCGCTAAGTGCGCGAATCCGCTAGCGCGGCGCTGGAGAGGACCCGGCGGAGTTCCCGGCGCGAACCGATGGCGAGCTTGGTGAACACCTTGCGCAGGTGCCATTCCACGGTGCGCGGGCTGAGGAACAGCTGGGCGCCGATCTCCGGGTTGGTGTGACCATCGCGGGCCAGCCGGGCGATCTGCGCCTCCTGGGCCGTGAGCACGACCAGCGTCTGCGGCGTGGCCCGGTGCACGGTTTCACCGGTGGCCAGGAGTTCCCGGCGGGCGCGTTCGGCGAACGCCTCGGTTCCGATGCGGCCGAACATCTCGTGCGCGGTGCGCAGCTGTTCGCGCGCCTCCAAGCGCCGGTTCTCCCGGCGCAGCCATTCGCCGTGCAGCAGGTGGGTCCTGGCGAGGTGCACGGCGGCTCGGCTGCGGGCCAGCCGCTCGACGGCCTCGCGGTAGAGCTCCTCGGCCGCCTCACCCGTGCTCAGCAACGCCAGCGACCGAGCCTCGATCCCGGCGGCCCAGTTCGTTCCGCAAGCTCTCGTTCGCTCGTGGAGCCGCCGGAAAGCGTCCTCGGCGACCTCGCGCCGGCCGCTTCGCACGCCCGCCTCGACCAGTTCGCCCAGCGCCCACCAGTAGACGCTCAGCTGGTCGTTCCGGCAGGCCCGCTCGGCGGCGGCGACCGCCGTCTCGTACTTGCCGAGGCCGTTGCCCAGCACCGCGGTCGCGTAGTCGGCCATCGTGATCGCCCGCCCCTCGCCCCGGGCGTCCGCATCCCGCGCGCTGGTCTCGATCAGCTCCAGCGCCTGGGCTTCGCGGCCGCGGGTCGCGGCGAGCGTCATCGCGGCGTACCGGTGCGGCGCGTTGCCGGACGTCTGGGCGATCGCATCGGCCTCGTCGAGCATCTCCGACGCCACGTCGAGCTCGCCGGCGTGCACGTGCTCCCCGGCGCGGTAGCTGAGCGCGGTGGCGAGCGTGGTGAGCGCGCCCGTGTCGCGCGCCCGGCGGAGGCCGCGGGCGGCGAGCTCGCGCCACGCCTCGTCGTCGCCCAGGTCGGTCGCGACGCGGCAGGCCAGCCCGATCCAGCGGGCGTCGTCGGCCCCCGTGCCGCTGCGGCGGAACGCCCGCACCGCGCGCTGGAGCGTCGGAACGCCGGAGGCGAAGCCGCCGGTGAACCGCGCGGCCAGCCCGTCCAGCAGGAGGTCTATCGGCCGCTGCGGTGCGCGCCGGGCGGCTTCGGTCGCCCGCAGCGCCTCGTTGAAGTTGCCGACGCGACCCGTGAAGATCGCTGCTTCGAGCGCTTCGAGGTACGTTTCGCGCGACAGCGCGACGTCGAGCGGTTCGAGGCGTTCGGCGGCTCGCAGCAGCAGCGGCGGGGCGTCGCGGCCCCGGTTCACGGCGAGCGCGATCTCGGCGTGCAACAGGTCGGCCCTGGCGTGCTGGAGCTCGTCGAGCGGTGCTGCTTCGGCGATGGCCAGCAGTCCCAGCGAAGCATCGGGCGCGCCGGCATCCAGCTTCTGCTGGGCGGCCGCCAGGGCGCGCGCACCCCGGCGCGCCGGATCGGGCGTCAGCTCGGTCGCTTTCGCGAGGAATGCGGCCGCCGCCGCGATCCCGCCCCGGCAATGCGCCCGGTCGGCCGACTGTTCCAGTTCGCCGGCCACCACCTCGTCCGGGCCGTGGGCCGCGCGAGCGCGGTGCCAGGCGCGCCGATCGGGATCCACCTCCGGGTCGGTGGCCTCGCCCAGCGCGCGGTGCACCCGCTGGCGCTCGTCCGGCGACGCCGTCCGGTAGACCACGGAGCGCACCACCGGATGCCGGAACCGCACACGGCCGCCGATCTCGATCAACCCGGCGGCCTCGGCCGGGCCGGCCGCGCCGGCCGGCAGCCCGAGCCCGGCGACGGCCCGCCAGAGCAGGCCGGCGTCGCCCGACGGGTCGGCCGCGGCGGTCAGCAGCAACCGCTGGGTATCGCCGGGCACCGCCCGGATCCGGCGGGTGAAGCACTGTTCGAGGCAGCCGGAAACGGGCCCGGGGTTGGGCAGCCCGAACCCGCCGGCGAGCTCGGCCGGGGTGAACACGCGCGGCAACTCCAGCAGCGCCAGCGGGTTTCCGCGGGTCTCCGCGATGATCCGGTCCCGCACCTGCTCGTCGAGCCGGCCGTGCATCACCGAGGCCAGCAGCTGGGCGGCGTCAGCGGAACCGAGGCCGCTGACGGAGAGCTCCGGGAGGTCGGCCAGGTCGTGGTCGTCGTTGGGCTCGCGCACGGCGAACACCACCGCGACCGGCTCGGCCAGCAGGCGGCGCGCCGCGAACGACATGGCCTGCACCGAGGCCCGGTCGAGCCACTGCGCGTCGTCGACGAGGCAGACCAGCGGCCGCTCCGCGGCGGCTTCCGAAAGCAGCGTCAGGACGGCCAGGCCCACCATGAAGCGATCCGGGGCGCCGCCCTCGTGCAGGCCGAACGCGACGCGCAGCGCGTCCCGCTGCGGCTCCGGGAGCCGGTCCAGGCGGTCGAGCATCGGCGCGCACAACTGGTGCAGACCGGCGAAGGCGAGTTCCATTTCGGACTCCACGCCCACGACGTGGGCGAGGCGACAACCCGACGCGCGCTCTCGGACGTAATCCAGCAACGCCGTCTTGCCGGCACCGGGCTCGCCGCGGAGCACCAGCGCGGAACTCTGCCCAGTCCGGACTCTCGCCAACAGGCGATCCAGCAACTCGCACTCGCGGTTCCGGCCACGCAGCCCGGCCCCAGCACGGCCGGAGATAGCCATATTCCGATGGTAGGGGCGGCGACCCCTCGATTGGCAACTCCGCCGGGCACCCGCGGAAAAGCGGGTGCGGCCAGGGAGCGGGCCCGGGTGTTCCACTGGCGCATTCGGTGCGCCGGCGGAGAAAACTCTTTGGTGTCCGGGGGTTTCGAAGCCGCGAGCACGGCGGAGAAGTACGGGCAAGGGACTAAAGTAACTGAACCAGGGGAAATCTCCATGCGCACAGCGGTTGGGGCGTTGGCCGGGCTGGCTTTGGTCGCGCCTTTGGCACTGGGAATCGCCGATGTCGGAACGGCTGCCGCGAGCGGCGCGTCGAGCGTCGCGGCCGCGGCGCAACCGGCCTCGACAGCGGGGCACTTCCACGCCGAGAAGGACAAGGACAAGGACAAGAAGAGCAAGGGGGGCAACACCAGGGGCGAGACCGACAGCAGTGAGGGGAGCACCAGCAGCACCAGCAGTCGGAGCAGCAGCTCAGGCACCTCCGGGCAGAACACGCTCCCGGTCGCGGTCACCAGGTGACCCTGGCTACTCACAGTTCCACCGGTGTCCGCGTTTCGGCGCACCACCAGCAGGGCCGAACGCAGGGATCACGGCACTCGGTCCGGGCCGCCCGGCCGAACAGGTGCGCTGCCGAGGGGAAGCGCATTCGGCCGGGCGTGCCGCGGGGCGGTGTCACCCGGATCCGAGCAGTTGCTCCGTGATGGCTGCGAGGCAGGCCGCTTCGGCGGGGGAGAACAGGTCGTTCCGGATGCCGATCCTGGCGTGCGTGCCGAACGCGCTGAGCGGCTCGGCGGGCGGGGCGTCGAGGAGCCCGACGATCGGTGGCACCACTTCGGTCGCCGGTTTCGCCGTGGCCTTCTGCTGTTCGACGAACCGGGCCGTCGGCGCGTCGAACTCGCCCGCGAAGCTCGTCGACGTCGGTCCCGGCTGGAACAGCACGTACCGCACGGGCCCGTCGCCGTGGCGCCGCGCGAAGTCGACGCCGAGCAGGTCGTTGTAGCGCCCCGTCGCGAACATCGCCCGCACGCCGTCGTAGTTCTCGTTCTGCAGATCGGCCCAGTCGATCGGGATGTCCTGGCCGGGGCCGGCGACGTTGACGATGACCGGGCGGTCGCCCTTCGCCAGCGCGCCGATCATGCCGTGGCTCAACAGGAACCGGCTCAGGTAGAAGAGCGCGAAGTTGTGCTCGAACCCTTCCGGCGTCACCTTCCGGCGCGTCTGGAAGAAGCGCGCGCACAGCACGAGCCCGTCGATCTCCGGGTGTTCTTCGGTCAGTTCGCGGATGATCCGCCGGTTCTCGGCCACGGAGCCGAGATCAGCCCGCGCGAACGAGGCGGTTCCGGGTGAATCGGCTGCCTCGCGGAGCAGGCGGTCGCCCTTGCGCGGATCGGTGCCGATCACCACGGCGTGGTCGCCGCGGGAGAACAGCGCGCGCGCCACGGCGGCACCGATTCCGCCCGTGCCGCCGGTGATCACGAATGTCCTGGTCAAGGTCGTCTCCAGTGGATGGGTTGGTCACGCGTGTCCGGCGACGGGTGCGGTTTCGGTCATCGGGGCGGCCGGTGCGGGGCGCCCGGGCAGGATCCTGGCCGCGGCGGAGATGGCCACGCCGGCGCCCACCAGCCACCAGAAGGTCGTGCGGAACGCCGCCTCCGGCGGCGCGGAGACCGTCGCGCTCTGCAGCACCAGGGTCAGCAGCGTGATCCCGAGGGCGCCGCCGATCTGGTGCACGATGAACAGCGCTCCGGTCGCGCGGGAGGCCGCGGCGGGCGGCACGGTCCGGTAGACCGAACCCATGGTCGCGGACGCGACGACGCCGAGCCCGAACCCGACGACGATCAGCCCGAGCGTGGCGACGACGCCGTTGAATCCCAGCGCGTAGGGCAGGAATCCCGGGACGAGGAGCAGGCCGCCGGCCGTGGCCGGCAGGCGGGCCCCGGTCCGGTCGGAGAGCCTCCCGGCCGTCGGTTGCGCGACGACGGCGCCGAGCCCGAACGGGGCGAGCAGCAGGCCCGCCGCCATCACGCCCTGCCCGCCGACCTGCTGGAAGTGCAGCGGGAGCAGGAAGACCGTCCCGAACATGATCGCGCCGATCAGGAAAAGCACGGACACGCTGGCTGCGAAGCCGCCGCTGCGGAACAGCCGCAGGTCGATCAGCGGTTCGCGCCGGGTGGTCAGCGCGTGGGCGGCGTAGCCGGCGAAGAGCAGGGCGCCGAGGGCACCGGCGATCAGCACCGGGGCCGTGACGCCCTCGACGGCGTTCGCCAGCGAGTACATCAGCGCGGCGAAGCCGGGCGGCAGCAGCAGCACGCCGAGGACGTCCAGGCGCTTGGCCGCTTCGCCGGTGGTCGCGTCGTCGGCCGGCATCAGGCGAACGGCGAGCACGATCGCCAGGACCCCGACCGGGACCTTGACCAGGAAGATCCACTGCCAGGGCAGCGCCTGCAGCAGCAGGCCGCCGAGGACGGGGCCGATCACCGGTCCCATCGTCATCGGGGCCGCGGCGAGGCCGAGCACCCGGCCGACGCGCTGCTGACCGGCCGCGCGGGCGAGCGTGGCGAGCATGACCGGTTCGAGCAGGCCGCCGCCGAAGCCGGTCAGCAGCCGCGTCGCGATCAGGCTCGGCGCGTCCCAGGCCAGGCAGGAGGCGACCGATCCGAGCACGAAGACCGACAGCCCGGCGAGCCACGTGCGGCGGGCGCCGAACCGGTCGATCGCCCAGCCGGACAGCGGCGCGGTGACCGAGACGGCGAGCAGGTAGGCGGTGGTCACCCACTGGATCGCGGCCAGCGTCGAGCCGAATTCGCGGACCAGCGTGTCGATTCCGACGCCGGTCATGGTCGTGTCCAGCAGGGCGAGGAACGCGCCGAGGGTCATGGTGACCAGCAACTTGCGGAGCGCGGAATCCAGTGGTTCTGAGCGAGCAGCCATGTCCGTTCCCAAGTGGTATCTAAAATTGAACTTGAGAGTTCAATTTAGCGATCAAGTGAGTACATGTGCAATGGGGGTGGCTGCGATCCGGGCGCGGGTTCCCGCGAGGCGGGACGGGGCGGCTCAGCCGGCTTCCAGTTGACTTTGCCGCCCGGCCGACGAGACTGGTGACGTGGTCAAGACGCTGCACCCGCAGAACTACGGCGACGCCTACGACGTCGGTGATTACTTCCGCAAGGGCGTGCCGGTGGTGATGGACCTGACGAGCCTGCCCAAGGCGGAAGCGGTGCGGCTCGTCGACTTCGCCGCGGGCATGGTCGTCGGGCGCGGCGGCTCCATGGACCGGGTCGCGCCGCGGGTCTTCCTGCTGACCCCGCCGGGAGTCTCGGCCGAGGACACCCAACCGGAACCGGCAAGAGCCCCGTCCTGACGCGGCCGGAGCGGGAAAACCCGTGAGCGATTCGGGGCATCGGGGCACCCCAAAGCACTCACGGGGCCCAGGGCTCACCACTCATGATCTCGACGCGCAGAGCTGTTCGTGTCGGTCCGACTCAGGGGTTCTTTTAGGATGCGGCGTCAGCCGCATGCGGTGCGGGACTCAGCTCGCACCGCCGCGGGTTCTCAGCGTTCGTCTGGCGAGGACAGCCGCGACGCCGTGTATTGGTCATACATAAGTCACGGCTCCCGCAGTCCAGGCGGACGCTGAGGTTCCGCCACCCGCACCGCCACACAAGCCATTCTGCAACCAATCCTTATACCGTTGTGGCGTCTCGACTTCGCTCGCATCGACTACTCGAATCGACGCATGGACAGCGGACAGTGGCGGGATCTCCTCGCTCTCGGGCGGTCGGTCGAACTCGCCGGTGCCGTGCCGTCGATTGGGCGCCGTGCCGTCGAGTACGTGGCCACGTACGAGCGAGTGGTCGCTCCGATCGTCGAGTCGACGCTGGGCCGTTCGGGCCCTCGCCGGTACCTGGACAGTTCGATGTGCGAGGTGTGCGCCAAGCTGTGCTTCCTGGTCTCCGGCTACGCGGCCATCGCGGATGTGCCCTTTCGCGCGGATCTCGCAGTGCTCGGCGGCGCGGCCGCCAGGGTGTACGACGACCTCGTCGACGAGTACGGCGGCGGCGACGATCTGTTCGAGCGGCTTTCGACGCTGTTCGGCGGCGGCGCGTTCGCACCGGCCAACGCCATCGAACGGCTGTTGTTCGCCCTGTACCTGGAGTTGGAACGGCGGCTCGGCCGGAGTCGCGACGATCCCATCAACTTCGCGCTGGCCGCATTGCACGAAGCGCAGGTCAGGTCGCAGCGCCAGCGTGACTCCACGATCCCGTCGTCGGTCCTGGCGGAGATCACGCGGGCCAAGGGCGGACACGCGATGGTGGTGATATTCGCGTTGCAGCGGCCGGCGATGGGAATCCGGGAACTGGAACTCGTGCGGGAACTGGGCGGGACACTGCAATTCCTCGACGACTACGTGGACGTCGCGGCCGACCGGAAGATCGGGATCACCACTTCGGCGACGAGAGGAGAGCTGTCACTCGCCCACATTTGTCGACGGCTGCGACGGCTGCGTCCCGCGCTGTGCGACTTCTACGGCCGGTCCCAACCGCTTTGCGGTGTCATCTACGCCGGTTTGTGGGGATCTTTCCTACGACGCCGTTGGCCGAGCCGGCTCGCTGCGGGGACTCCGGCGAGAATGCTGGTATTCCTGGCTCGAAAATGGGTGCGGGTACGACGAACCGGGGCTGACAGGTGACGTCGACCGGAGGGTGGTGGATCTCGTGCACGGCAGCGTCTTCTCCGAGCAGGGTCCGCCGCGCCCGGACCTGCCCGTGCCGCTGCCGCCGACCGGTGGGGTCGCGGCGGCTATGCGGTTGCGCGGGCCTGCGTTACGAAATGCTGCCCTCAGGCATGGCTGTTGGGTGGACCGGTCGCGCGGCCAGCCGAGCCTGCAACACCGCGTGCCGAAACTGGTAGTGCGGACCGACCTGACGCAGTACGCCGAGTCGATGAGCGTCCGCGAGGAAGGACATGAGCCGCAGCGGCGTTCGGCCGCGCAGCGCCAGCCAGAGCCGGGCGACGAGGAAAGCGCCGCAAGCACTCGTGGACTGCATGACGAGACCGAGCCCGCAGGCACCGATCAATCCGCCGACCGCCGCGCCGACCAGGCCGACGAGCGCGGGGTCGTCGATCGGGATGATCAGTCCTCGGTCGGCCGCGCCGAAAACGCCGCCCATCAACGCCCCGACCAGGGCTCCGACCACGGCACCGAGCCCCGCTGCGTAGAGCACCGCGAGTTCGTCGTCGCGCAGCGTCCGGGCCGGGGTGACGGCCTCGCGCGACTCGGTCGGCTCGGTGAACCGGCGGACCAGGCCGAATGCGAGCCCGAAGACCAACCCGATCACCACCCCGAAACCAGCGCCCCAGAGCACACCGACGACGATCCCGCCGACCAGCGCGCCGATCACACCGAACCCGAGGTCGCGAGCGAGTTCGCGCCGGCGCAGTGGCCGCGGTACGAACCGCCGAGGGTTCTCCGCGCGGACGAAGCTCAGCCCGACCCCGCAGATCACACCGACCGCGAGCCCGAGCAGTGCTCCGAAGCCAGGGCGGCCGAACAGACCGAAGAACAACCAGCCCAACAACGTGCACGACGAGCCGCCGGTCAACGCGCCTGCGCTGGGCCACACCGGTTTCGGCACCAGCTCGTGGAGGCGCCACCAGGCGATCTCTCGTCCGCCGCTGCGGGCGAGGAAAACCAGCCACCGCTCTGCTTTCGCTGGATCCCAACGTCGCGCCGGGTGCGCGGGATTCGACAACGGAGAGGGCGGCCGCGTCGTGAAAGCGTGTTGGGTGAACACATCCAGCAGGCGTTCTTCGATTTGGCGCGCGTCGGGAAGTGCGAGCAGTTCCGCAGGATCGGTGCCGGGATGGGCGTACGCGGTTCGGGCCAGGAAGAGCATCAGCGGGGTACGCAGTGCCTCGACGATCGGCTCGTCGCGCCCCTCGGTGAGTTCGGCCAATACGGGATCCCAGCGATCGATGCCGGCATCGGGTGCTGCTTCGAGCAGGTAGCCGGCAGCGGTCTCAGCGGCTATCGGCAACAGCTGCGCTACCAACGCATCGCGCACGATCCCGGTCGTGTTCGCCGAGTGGAACTCGTCGCTGCGGCAGGTCAGCACAACCGGCTCGGCGTTGCGCGCGTCCAACTCGATGGCCCGCAACGCGGTGGCCCGGTCACCGGCGGCCATTTCGTCAAGACCGTCGAGCACCGGCAGGATTCGGTGCTGTGCGAGCAGATCCCGCACGGCAGTGGCGCCAAAGCGCGCCTCGTTGCCGAGGAACGGGTAGTCGTCGAGGATGTTGCGGATCAGCCAGGCGTGCAGGTTCTCCGACGGATCCCACGAGGAGATCTGGAGCGGCACGGGTACCTGGGGCGGAGCGGGCCGGCGCAGCAGTTCCAGGGTCAGCAACAGGCACAAGGCCGTCTTCCCGGCGCCCGGCTCGCCGATCACTACGAGGCGGCGCGGATCGTCGGCGTAGGAAGCGATGAGCTGAGCCAGGTCTCCCGCATCCACGCCGCCCCTGGCCTGCCATCGGATCGGCAGGGATCCCGCATCCTCGAGCAGTCGCTGGTCGGCCTCGGCCTCCCGCTGCGTGCGCACTTCCCAGGCCAACGCCTCGGCGGCGCGGTCCACCTGTTCCGGAGTGCTCGGCTCCATCAGTTTCGAGCGCAACCGCCAGGCGGCAACGGCCTGCGCCACTGCAGCCGCGCCGGAAACGATGGTCAGCAGGGTCGTCGCGACGGCAGCGCCGTACTGAACCCACATGATCGTGAGTCCGAGTACCAGCGCGGCCCACAATGCGATGCGTCCCAACGCTCCTTTTCGCGACACTCGATCATTAAACCGAACCCGGCCGCTCGCGAACAGGAACGACCGCAGGGCCGTTGGAGGCAACGCAAAACACCCTCCGGCCGAGACCTCGGACGTCGTTGCGCCGGGCTCCCGCTAGTGCCGTATCAGTCAGGGTTCACCCTGTTTGATCGCGACGCGCCGTTGTTGGTGCCGCAGAGATTGGTGTGATCGTTTCAAACTGTGGATCATGGCTGAACGGGTGCGGGTTCGGGAGCTCGGTGACGATGAGGGCAACCGGTTGTTACGGATCATCCGCCGTGGCAGTGGGTCCGTGGTGGCCTGGCGGAGAGCGCAGATGGTGCTGCTGTCCGCGCAGGGCATGCCGGTGGCCAAGACAGCACTTCGATACACGCCCTAGCGGAGTAGGTCCGGCCGGACTCTGGCTATCTCCTGGGCCAGCTGCCGGACCATGGTGGTGTCCGGCAGTCTCAGTTCCACTTCCGGATCGGCAGTGGGCAGGCGTTGCAACAGCGCGCTGTGGCGGGTGACGAAGCGACGGTCCACGGGGGTGAACACCAGGGCCGACAGCACCGCCTTCGAGTTCGGGTCGTCCTTGACCGGCGGGCGCGGTTCCTGGCCGCGCACGGCACGCAGCTCGTCCCACGCGATCAGGTCAGATTTGCGACCGGCCCGCCACCACAGTCCACGTTCATCGACGGCGAAGCGATGCGTGCGGGGGACGGAGCCGACCATCACCAGCAGGCCGCCCAGCGCGAGCGCGCCGAACAGGAACGACACGAGGGCCGGAGAAAGATCGGCTTTCGACGTCCCCGACGGGTTCCCGATGTCAGGGAAGACGAAGGCCATCCCGAAGAAAACGAACATGGCTAGCCCGCCGATGAACATCGCCCGGCCGGATCGATACTCGACTACGGGCGTCCCAGGATCGGGTGACCATGTTTCTACGGACACGGCAGGCAGCGTAGCTGAAGACGAGAACCGGCAGATGCATCATCTGGCGAAACCGTCACGCTGACGATCAACGACTACGAGCCGTAGTCGACAGGGCGAACGTTGCCTGATGCGGCACTAGTCGCCGCGGTGCGGTGCGGGGTCGGTGGGCCAGCGGGCGCCGTTCTCCCAGTAGGCGCGGATGCTCTCCAGGGACCGGCCCTTGGTCTCGGGCGCGAACCGGAACACGAAGGCCCAGGCGATCGCCGCGAGCAGCACGAAGATCGCGAACGTGGTGGCGCCGCCGAGGCCGTCCATCAGCGGCAGGAAGAACTGGGCGACGATCAGGTTCGCCACCAGGTCCGCGGTCAGCATCAGCGACGCGCCGAAAGCGCGCAGCCGCGCGGGGAAGCTCTCCGAGGCGAACACCCAGACCAGCGAACCGAAACCGAAGTTGAACCCGGCGGTGAAGACCAGGATCGCCGCGAAACCCCACCACGATCCGCCGCCGCCCAGCGATCCGGTGGCGAACACCAGGATCATCGCGACCCCGGCGGCCATCATCGCCGCGATGCCGCCGAGCAGGATCGGGCGCCGCCCGGCGCGGTCCACGACGAACAGCGATCCGATGGTCGCCAGCAGCGCCGCCGCCTGCACCATCGCGGGCAGCCCGAGCACGGTGGCGTTGCCCTGGAAACCCATCTGCTTGAAGATCATCGGGCTGTAGTAGGTGATCGCGTTGATGCCGGTGATCTGCACGAGGAAACCCAGGACCAGCACGAACATCGTCGCGCCGGAGTAGGGGCGGCGGAACATCTCGCCGACCCGGCCGCCGTGCTGAGCCGAGATGTCGGCGCGGATCTCGGCGAGCTCCCGCTCGACATCGGCGCCCGGGTCGACCAGCCGCAGGGTCCGGCGGGCCTCGTCGTGCCGGCCCTTGAGCACGTACCAGCGCGCGGTGTCGGGCAGCCGCACGAGCAGGAAGACCACCAGCACGGACGGGACCGCGGACAGCGCGAGCATCAGCCGCCAGTTCCCCGACGAGGCAAGGCTCCAGTCGACCAGGTAGGCGGCGAGGATGCCGGCCACGGTGGCGACCTGGTAGCCGACGACCAGCGCGCCGCGGATCGCCGCGGGCGCGGATTCGGCGAGGAAGATCGGCGCCACCACCAGCGACAACCCGATGCTGACGCCGAGGAAGAACCGCGCGATGTCGAGCCAGAGGATGTCGGAGACCAGCCCGGACCAGGCGGCGAACACCGCGTAGCCGAGCACCACGGCGATCATCGTCGGCTTCCGGCCGATCGCGGTGGCCAGCTTCCCGGCGAGCAGTGCGCCGACGATGTTGCCCGCCACGAGCACCGTGGTCACGCTGCCTTGCAGCGCGGGGGACAGGCGCATCTCCTCGGTGATGAACAGCAGCGCGCCGGAGACGTTGCCGATGTCGTAGCCGTAGATGACGCCGATGGTCGCGGCGGCGATCGCGATCCGCCGGGCCGTTGCCGAGGCGGCGCCCAGCGAGGGGGAGGCTCCGGACATGGCACTCTCCTTGGTGCGGTCAGGTTTCTAGGACGTCAAGGTGCTTGCGGGGTCGACGGCGGCCAGGGCCTCCGCCGTCAGCGGTCGAGCACGACGGAGCGGCTGAGGTGCCGCGGCGCGTCCGGGTCGAGGCCGCGGTGCCGTGCGAGCCGGACGGCGAGCAGCTGGGCGCGGACCAGGTCCGCCATCGGGTCGATGGCGTGCCGGACGAACGTCGCGCCGGTGCGCCGCACGTCGGCTTCCAGGTCCGTCAGCGCCGCGCCGAGCAGCCACGTCACGCGCCCCGGTTCGGCGATGCTGATCGGCCCGTGCCGGTACTCAAGCGCCGGGTAGGACTCGGCCCAGATCCCCGTCGCCTCGCGGAACTTCAACGCCGCCTCGTGCGCGAGCCCGACCGTCCAGCCCGTGCCGAGGAACGTGAACTGGTTCGCCTCCAACAGGTTCGGCAGCGGCTCGCGGAGCACGGCCTCGGCCTGGTCGGCGGCGCCGGCCAGGGATTGCCCGAGATGCGTGCGCAGCAGCGCGAGAGTGCTGGTGGCGAACCGGGTTTGCACCACCGAGCGCTCGTCGCAGAACGACAGGTCCACGACCTCGTCGGCGACGTCGCGCACCGCGTCGGGTGTCGCCGTGAGCACCGTGGTGGGCACTTTTCCGCGCAGCGAAGCCAGGAGCTGCCGGACCTCCGTCGTCGTGCCGGAGCGCGTGATGGCCAGCACCCGGTCGTAGCGGCGGCCGGCCGGCATCTCCGACGCGGGGAACGCGTCGGTCACGCCCAGCCCGGACGCCTCCCGGAGCGCCGCGAAGGACTGCGCGACGAACCACGAAGTCCCGCAGCCGATCGCCGCGACCAGCTCGCCCGCCCGCGGCAACGCGTCCTGCACCGACTCGGCCAGCGCGGCCGCCCGGCGCCAGCACTCCGGTTGGCTGGTGATCTCGGCCTGCACGAACGACTGCGCCATCGCGCGCTCCTCCGAAGGGCGTCGGCTAATGAAACAGCCCTCAGGCTAGATGCGTGAAAGTGATTGATCAATGCTCTATTCGAGCATCATTGATCAGTCAGGCGACCAGGACCCTGGTCCCGGCCGCGTCGAAGGCCTGCCGGACCTCCTCATCGACACCGGAGTTGGTGATCAGCGTGTCGATCGCGTCGCCCGCGCAGATCTGCGCGAACGCGCGGCGCCCCAGCTTCGAGCTGTCGGCGACCACGACGACGCGCGCCGCGCGCGAAGCCATCAGCCGGTTGATGCTCGCCTCGCCCTCGTGGTGCGCGTAGGCGCCGAGCTCGCTGTCGATCGCGTCGACGCCCAGGAACAGCAGGTCGAGGGTGATCTCCTGCAGGATGTGGGTGGCCAGCGGCCCGGTGAGCTCGAAGGACTGCTGCCGGGCGACGCCGCCGGTCACCACGATCTTGATGTGCGGCCGGACCACTAGCTCGTTGGCGATGTTCAGCGCGTTGGTGACCACGGTCAGCCCCGGATCGCCGCGCTCGCTGAGATCCGGCCGGGTGGCCAGGCAGCGGGCGACCTCGGTCGTGGTGGTGCCGCCGTTGAGCCCGATCACCATGCCGGGCTGGACCAGCCGCGCCGCCGCCGCGCTGATCCGCTGCTTCTCCGGCGCGTGCCGGGCGGCCTTGTGCCGCAGCGGCAGGTCGTAGGCGACGTTGGTGGCCACCGCGCCGCCGCGGGTGCGGGCGAGCAGCTGCTGGTCCGCGAGGTGGTCGAGGTCGCGGCGGATGGTCGCGGCGGAAACGTCCAGCTCGGCGGCCAGTTCCTCGACGTCGGCGCGCTCGCGCCGGCCGACGATGTCCAGGAGTTTGCTCAGCCGTTCGTGCCGGTTCACAGCCATTCCTTTCGCGCGGCCCCGACGAAAAGTACTACAACGCCCGTCGCGCGTCGGGCGCTTCGGGGCAGCCGAACGGATCACCGCCGAACCGCCCATGCGTCGGTACTGCTTCGGGGTTGGATGTGCAATTCTGCGCGAAACATCGTTCTATCGCGCATATTCACGCAGGAGGAGACCGATGGTCGACCACACTCCCCTTTCCCGGCGGACCCTGCTGCGAACCGGTGCGGTGGCCGGAGCCGGGCTCGGGCTCGCCGGCCTGGCGGCCGGATCCGCCGCAGCGCAGGCCTGGCCCGCGGCCAAGGGAGATCCCATGATGGGCGTGCCCTTCGAGCCGCTCGACACCGTCCGCGTCGGGATCATCGGCTTGGGCAACCGCGGCGCGAGCATGCTTCCGCTGTTCCTGGCGCTCGAAGGCGTCGAGATCACCGCGCTCTGCGACGCGAACCTCGATGCCGTGAACCGCGCGGCCAAGGCCGTGGTCGACGCGGGGCGCCCGGAACCGGCCAAGCACGGCGGCGGGGACCACGACTTCGAGGCCCTGTGCGCCCGCGACGACGTCGACTTCGTCTACATCGCCACCCCGTGGGAATGGCACACGCCGATGGCGGTCACGGCGATGCGCGGCGGCAAGCACGTCGGCGTGGAATGCCCGGCCGGCGTGACCACCGCCGAGCTGTGGGAACTCGTCGACACCTCCGAGCAGACCCGGCGGCACTGCATCCAACTGGAGAACTGCTGCTACGGGCAGAACGAGCTGCGCGTGCTGCGGATGGCGCACGACGGCATGTTCGGCGACCTGCTCTACGGCGCCGGCGCCTACCTCCACGACCTGCGGGAACTGCTGTTCTCCAAGACCTACTACGCGAAGCAGTGGCGCCGCGCGTGGCACACCAAGGTCAACGGCGACCTGTACCCGACGCACGGGCTCGGCCCGGTCGCGGCGTACCTCGACGTCAACCGCGGCGACCGGCTGACGCGGATCACCTCCATGAGCACCCCGGCGCTCGGGCTGGCCGCCTACCGGCAGGAGCACCTGCCCGCGGACGACCCGGCGTGGCAGGAGCCCTACGTCAAGGGCGACGCGACCATGAGCCTGATCCAGACCGAGGCGGGCCGCGTCATCCACCTCGTGCACGACGTGTCCAACGGCCGACCCTACAGCCGGCTCAACCAACTGCAGGGCACCAAGGGCGTGTTCGAGGACTACCCGCCGCGGATCTACCTGGAGCCGACCGGAAATCCGCACGAGTGGGGCAACTGGGACGACTACGCGGGCCACGACCACTGGCTGTGGAAGGACGTCGGCCCGGGCCCGGGCGGGCACGGCGGCATGGACTACCTGATGCTCTACCGGCTCGCGCAGACCATGCGCCTCGGGCTGCCTCCGGACATCGACGTTTACGACTCGGCGACCTGGAGCGCGCCGTTCGCGCTCAGCGCGGAGTCGATCGCCGGCGGCAGCTCCGCGGTCGACTTCCCGGACTTCACCCGAGGCCGGTGGGACACCCCGCACCCCGGGACCGATTCCGCCAAGCCCTGAGGTTCCGGGCGTTTGCGAGGATCGGCGCGTGGCACCAGAACTCGCGCCGTGGGACCCGGCCGGACCGGCCGAGGTGCAGCGCCTCTTCGCGCGGCAGCCCGCGCCCTGGTGGGTGGCCGGCGGGTACGCGGTCGAACTCGCGGCGGGGCGCAGGCTGCGCGAGCACGGCGACATCGACGTGCTGCTGCTGCGCCGCGACCAGCTCGCCGTCCAGCAGGCCCTGGCGGGCTGGGAGTGGTGGGCGGCCGACCCACCCGGAACGCTTCGGCCTTGGCGCCGCGACGAGCGGCTGCCCGCCGGCGTGCACGACGTCTGGTGCCGGCGGAACGCGGACTCGCCCTGGCGGATCCAGGTGATGCTGGACGAATCGGCCGGCGACGAGTGGGTGTCGAGACGAGCGCGGCACCTCCGCCGGCCCATCGCCGGGATCGGCGGCCGGACCGCGGACGGCATCCCGTTCCTGGCCCCCGAGATCCAGCTGTTCTACAAGGCGGCGAACCCGCGCCCGAAGGACGAGTCCGACTTCGCGGCGGTACTCCCGAGCCTCGGCGTGGCGCAGCGGCGCTGGCTCGCCGACGCGATCGCGACCACCTGCGGAGCCCATCCGTGGCTGTCCGCGCTCGTCCCCGCCGACGCCCCGCGAGATCCCGGCTGACGCCCGGATCCGCGATGCGGTCCTCACCGCATGCGCTAGCTGCGATGGTGTCGACCGGCGCTGAGCCGCACAAGGCGAGTTGAGCCTCGACCTGCGGTGATCGACGCGCGGCGGCTCGGTCCGGGACGCTGCCGGGTAGCATCGGGCTCCGGCCGCCCCGGGGTGGCCGGAGCGCGAAACCTCCCGCCGGCCAGTGGAATCCCGGTCGGCTTTCGCGCTGCGAGCACAGTGGACGGAAGTTCGGGGGGACGGGTGGCGCAAGGACACCGCGCGCAGGTGGAGCGGGCGGCGGAACAGGGCGTTCGGTTCGAGCACCTGCTGGACGAGCACGCGCAGGTGCTGCACCTGCTCGACGACACGGCCGCGCTGCGCGGGCTCGCGCAGCGGGTGCGCGACGAATGCGGCGCGCACATCGGCCTGGCCGGGCCGGTCGAGGCCGACCGCCTGCTGGTGCTGCGGCAGTGGAACGGCACCTGCGCCACCGGACTGCACGACCTGCGCGTTCCGATGGGCCTCGGGCTCGGCGGGCTGGCCTTCGCCGAGCTGCGGCCGGTGTGGGTCGACGACTACTGCGCGTCGGCGCTGATCACCCACGACTTCGACGGGCCGATCTCCGCCGACGGCATCAAGACCATGCTGGCGGTGCCGATGGTCCGGGCGGGCGAGGTGCACGGCGTGGTCTACGCCGCGATGCGCGAGATCACCGACTTCGGCGGCAGGCAGCTCGACGCCGCGGTGCACGTCGCCAACAGCGGGGGACTGGCGCTGCAGACGGCGTCGGCCGCGCGGCGCCAGCGCGAGGCGGCGGCCGCGGCCGAACGCCGCCGGATCGCTTCGGAGCTGCACGATTCGGTGGGAGCGCGGCTGTTCCGGATGGGCGCGGAGCTGCGCGACCTGCGGACGCACGCCGAAGGCGGCAGCAGCGAACTGCTGGACCGGTTGGTGTCGCTGGAGAACCAGCTCGCGGAGACCGCGTCCGCCTTCCGGGACTCCGTGCACGCCCTGGACAACGGCGAACCGGGCGGCGGCCTCGCCGAGGCCTTGTCCCGGGACTGCGCGGCGTTCCAGCGCCGCACCGGCACGACGGCGCAGTCGGTCGAGGTCGGTGCGGTGCCGGACTGCGGGCCGCACCGCACCCGGGTGCTGCTCGCGGCCGCCCGCGAGGCGCTGCTCAACGTGGAGAAGCACGCCAACGCCCGCTCGGTGCTCATCAGCACGATCGCGCTGGACGACGAGATCACCGTCTCGGTCGCCGACGACGGCAGCGGCTGGCCCGGCCGTGGCCAGGAGGGCAACGGCATCGGGCTGCGGGCCACCGCCGACCGGGTCGGCGAGGTCGGCGGCACGCTGTCGGTGGTGGCCAACGAGGACGGCGGGCTGACCGTGCGCATCCGGGTTCCGCTGACGTGAGCGAGGACATCCGCCTCGTCGTCGTCGACGACCACCCGGTGGTGCTCGACGGCGTTCGCTTGCTGCTGCGCGACGATCCGGCGATCAGAGTGGTCGGCGGCGCGCCGGACGCGGCCTCGGCGGTGCGGCTGGTCGCCCGGGCCCGGCCGCACGTCGTCCTGCTGGACCTGCGGTTGCCGGACGCCGTGGCGAGCGAACTCGTCGCGCCGCTGCGCCAGGCAGCGCCCGACGCACGGATCGTGGTGTTCACGGCCTACCGCGACCACGCGGCGCTCCAGGCGACGCTCGACGCCGGTGTCGACGGATGCCTGCTCAAGGACGCCGGCGCGACGGACCTGGTGGCGGCGGTGCGCCAGGCGGTGAGCGGGGTCGCGATCTTCGACCCGCGCGTCGACGCCCGGGCGGCGCCCCGGATGCGCGCCCGGCTGCACGACACCGGGCTGACGCAACGCGAGTACGACGTGGTCCGGCACGCCGCCGCGGGACGGACCAACCCGGAGATCGCCGAGCAGCTCGGCCTCACCCGGCACACCGTCACCGGCTACCTGCGCAACGCGATGCGCAAGCTCAACGCCCGAAACCGGATCGAGCTGATCACCAAGGCCGCCCAGTCGGGCCTGCTGTAGGGCCGCCCGAGTACTCGCCCGGCACGCCGGCACCAGTCGCGTCCCCGCGAAAGCGGCGGCGGTTTCGCGCGAAACCGCCACCTGCACGCCTGGCGAACGGCGGTTTCGCGCGAAACCGCCACCTCGGCCCGAACGGGCGTCGTCGGTAGTCCGCGATCCGGGGCGAAACCCCACAGGTGTGGGGGTCGGCTGTGCGTTCTGCGTCTCACCCATCGGTTCGATCGCGCGCCGGATCCGGCGTAGGCGCAGGTCAGGGGATCGCCGGTGCGAGCGGTCGGCGTCGGGCCCCCGGTGCCGGCCTGGAAGGTGATCGCCATGGACAAGAAGTCGAACCTGCTGATCATCGTCGTCGCCGGGGTCATCGCCATCGGACTGCTGTTCGTGGCCGTGTCGGTGGGCTGAAAAACGCCTGCACCTCCGGGCGCAGCCGGGAGTGCAGGCGTTCATCGGCAGGGCTCAGGCGCCGCCGGGCGGGGGCGTGCCGTACTGACCCGTGCCGTACTGGGTCGTTTCGGACGAGTCCGGGTCCGGCCACGTCGCTTCGTACGGGTTCTTGCGGGCCGTCTCCGCTTCGGACGAGTTCGCCGGGCGCGCCATCGGGCCGCCCGCCGCCATGTAGGGCGAGCCGCTCTGGGAACCCGTCCCGGCCGCGGCCGAGTAGGCCGAGCCGGACGAACCCGGGTTCGTCCCCACGGGATTGGCGGTGGAGTAACCGGCCGCTGCCAGGCGAGGCGAGCCGGCGAGCGACGAGGTCGCGCCTGCCGCGGCCGTGCCTGCCGCGGCCGAGTACGGCGACCCCTCGTACGACGATCCCGGGATAGACGACTGGTCCGACGGCAGGCCGGAGAGCCCGGACCGCGTGCTCTGGGCCGTCGTGCCCCTCGGCGAGCCGGTGCTCTGCTGGGCGAGCTCGCTGATCTGCACGATCTTGTCGGTCAGCGAGGCCACGGCCTTGGCCGTCGAATCGACGTGCTTCATCAGGTTCTGCGCGCTGGAGAGCAGGGTCTGCAGGTGCCCCGTGATCCGGCCGCCGTACTCCACGGCGACCTGCACGGCCTGCGGGATCGCGGCCGCGATGCTCGCCCCGAAGGTCGCCTGGGCCGCGGCGATCGCCTGGTTCATGATCATGATGATCTTGCCGACGGCCTCGTTGACGAGGGTCGTGACCTCCTGGAGGGTCTTCGCGACCGCTTCGCCCGCGCCGGCCGCGGCCTCCGCCAGCGCGACCCCCGCCTGGCCGAGCCCGTTGATCCCGTCCACCAGCTCCGCGCCGGTCTTCAGGTATCCGGCCGCGGCCTCGCCCGACCAGCCGCTGGTCTCCGGCCCGGTCGCCTGCCCGTACTCCGAGGCGATCGTCGAGACCGCTCGCCCGGCGTTCTGGAAGCCCTCCGCGCCCGAGGCGATCGAGCTCGGGTCGCCGGCCAGCTGCTGCAGCGGTTCGGACAGGAACGACACCGATTCCGCCAGGAAGCCGAAACCGGCGCCGGCCAGGGCCGACAGCGGGTCGGACACCGAGCCGAGCACCTGCAGCCCGGCACCGGCCCCGCCGAAGTCACCGGTCTGCCAGTCCTTGTTC
This sequence comes from Saccharopolyspora sp. NPDC003752, assembly GCF_053605825.1. Lineage (NCBI taxonomy): Bacteria > Bacillati > Actinomycetota > Actinomycetes > Pseudonocardiales > Pseudonocardiaceae > Saccharopolyspora > Saccharopolyspora sp. NPDC003752. The sequence goes on from NZ_JBSGJZ010000041.1 coordinate 66,216, forward strand.
TGCACGGCCTGGATGGTCGACTTCAGGTCGTCAACGACCTGCGAGGCGTTCGACGGGTTCGGGTTCGCCGAGAAGTTGCTCTCCACGGTCATCGCGCGTCCCTCCCGAACAGCAGGCCGGCGTTGCGGTCGTCGGAGCGCTCGTAGCCCTCGGCGGTCTGCACGAGCGCCGAGCTCATCCCGTCCATGGCGGACGCGGCGCTCCCGATGGCCTCCCCGGCCTGGGTCATGGCGCCGCTGAGCCCGGCCGTGATGAACTGCACGAACGAGCCGAGCGCGTTCTCGGCCAGCGCGCCGGGCAGGCCGCCGGCGGCGGAGGACAGCCCGTCGGCGATGCCGGCGACCGTCTTGGCGTGCTCCCGGATCTGCCCGGGATCGACCTGGAATTCGCCCGGCGCGCTCATCGGACGATCACCTGCGGGTTGGCGAAGAAGTAGTCGTCGTCGTCCGGCGGCGGCGGGCCCGACGAGGCGTCGACACCGGCGGCCGGCGGCATGTGCTGCTTCACGAAGTCCAGCGCGGGACCGTCGCCGACGTAGTCGGTCATGATCTCGACCACCTGGGCGCCGACCGAGCGCTGCGCCTGCTGCGCGGTGGTCAGGATGAGCCGCGCGAGCTGCTCGGCCTCCAGCGCGCGAGCCGCCGGCGTCAGCCGGATGTCCTCCATCGCGCCACTGGGCCCTACCTGCACGGTGACCTCGCCGCGCGGCGAGGACGCCGTGCCGCTCATCCGGCTCAGGCTTTCGCTGGCCGCGCGGGCGTTCGCCGCCGCCCGTGCGAGCTTCTTGTCGTAGTCAGCCAGCCACTGCGCTGGTGAATCCACGGTGTTTCCTCCGGCTTCGTCCTGGAAGTTGCCTGCGCTCACCGCGGCCGGCGGGCGATCCCGGCCAGCTCGTCGAGCGCGAAGCGCAGGTCCTCGCTGCGCAACGGGTTGATGCTCACCCAGCCGTTGCGGGCCGGGTTGACCCGCAGCCGGCCGCGCGGACCGTCCAACCAGGACAGTTCGGCGCCGGCCCGGACGTTCTCGGCGCCGTCGCGCCGCGTCGCGCCGAGCTGGCCCCGGCCGGTCAGGGCCGGCAGCAGCCCGGTGAGCTGGTCGAGCACGCCGGGGTCGCCGCCGCAGTCGCGGACGAGCTCCCGCAGGAGGCGTTCCTTCTCCTCGTCGTCCGCCGCGTCGCGGATCAGCTCCGCCGCGCTGCCGATCGCGCGCTCGGGCAACGAGAGCGGCATCGCGCGGGCCGGGCCCAGGTCGGGCACCATCGGCCGCAGCGCGTCGCCCAGCGCGTTCGCCAGGACCCGCCTGATCCGCACCGGGCTGGCCGGGTCGCCGTCCAGCGGCTGCTCGCAGATCAGCGCCCACGACCGGTAGACCATCGCCACGACGGCGGTCGCGCCGTCGCCGTCGAACAGCACGAGATCGACCGTGCCCCGGTATTCGCGCAGCGCCGTGACCAGCTCGGCAGCGGCCCCGGCGGGCCCGTCCTCGTCGGCGAGCCCGCGCGCCTGGAGGGTCTGGCCCGCGGTGGCCAGCAGCACCTCCCGCTCGCCCTCGATCCGCCCGAACGACGGCACGCGCAGCGGGAAGGGGAAGCGCACGCCGGCGTGCGAGGCGAGCAGATCGAGCTCGATCTGTCCGAAGTGGATGGTTCCGTCGGTGGCCCCGCGCCGGGCGGTGCGCGTGGTCGCGGTCGTCATTCCGCGGCACCGCCCGTCCTGCGCAGCGCCTGCGCGGTGTTGTCGTCGGAACTCACGTAGCGGGTGACGGTCTGGTGCAGCGCGTCGTGGAAGCCGTTCAGCTCGGTGTCGGCCGCGCTGATCTCGCCGGTGAGCCCGGAATGGCCGGCCGCCTCGCGCAGCCGCATCGCCAGGTGCATCGCCGGCGGCGCGGTGCCGAGCATCGGCATCCGCTCGGCGAGCTGGCGCGCGGACGTCACCAGACCGTTGGTCTGCTCGCCGAGGTTGGTGAGCGTTTTGACCTGGGCCGCCAGGTCCTGCGGCGAGACCTGGTAGCCGGGCCCGGGGTTCGCTTCGGAGGTCAAGGGATTCACTCCTGTTCGTGTCAGCCGATGACCGGGGCGCTGGCCGGCCGGTCGTCGGCGAAGAGCTTCTGGTCGACGGTGGGCATGCGGTTCTGGTGGACCTGTTCTTCCTCTTCCTCGCCGCGCCGCGCGCCGGCCGGCCCCATGCCGCCGCCGGCCCCGCCGCGCCCGGCGACACCCGCCATCGAGCCGGACCCGGCCAGCAGCGCGCCGCCCGCGGCTCCGCCGCGCAGCCCCGCCTCCAGCGGTCCGGCGCCGACAAGCTTCCCCCAGGGCGTGCCGCCGCCGGCCCCGCCGGCCGCACCGCCGAATCCGGCCGCGGAGGTCGACGCCGGCGCCCCGAAGCCGAAGGCCTCCGTCGAACCGGCCGGGGCGATCGTCTTGCTGCTGTTGAGCAGGCTCGCCTCGTACTGCTGCATCACGTGCACCGCCTGGGCCTTCTTCTCGGCGGCCGCGACGTTGGCGAGGAACAGGCTGCCGCCACCGGCCGCCACGGCGCCGATCGCGGCACCCATCAGGGCTCCCGGGGCCGCGCCGACGCCGCCCGCGCCCGCGCCGATCAGGCCGCCGATGACCGCGCCGGCCCCGGCACCGGCCGCGGCGCTGGCCACGGCGCCTCCGGTCGGGTCGCCGGGCGGCGGCGGCATCGTGTTGCGGGCGACGGAAAGCGCGTCGCCGGCGTCCTGGGTGGCCTGCTGGGTCGTGGCCGCGCGGGTGCTGATGTCGTCGGTCCGCTCGCCGATCGAGCCGAGGCGCTCCGTCGCCAGGTCGGCGGACGAACTGGTCCAGTTCGCCTGCATGGCGGTCCGCTGCTGGCGCATCGATTCCGCGTGATCGGTCAGCTCGCTGCTGTGCCGCCCCCACTCCGTGGCGACCGCGCTGACGTCCCCGACGTCGGCGTTGTCCCACAGCATCTGGTAGAGCTGCTCGTGGGAGTAGGAGTTCCAGTTCGTGCCTTCGGGCGGGATCGGCGAACCGAAGTACCCCTCCCACACGTTGCGCAGGGCGTTCACCACGGGTTGCGCCAGCGCGCCGGCCGGGCCGGCGTCGTCCAGCACGGAGGTGGCGGCGTTCGCCAGGTCTTGCACGCCGGCGGACGCCATCTCAACGACGTTCGCCGTCTCCGAGTCGTTGATCATGTCCGGTGTTCTGCCTTCCAATCGGTCCGCCGACCCGGCGGCGGACCACCGATCACGGTGATCTTGCTGAGTTCACGATCGCTGGAGACGGCTGCCGCCGTCGTCGGGCAGCGGTGGTGCGCTCACGGCGGGCGCGACGGGGCCGCCGATCGGCGCTGGTCTGCGCGCGAGATCCATGCGGGATGTCCACCTTCGTGCCGGGCCCGCATCCCCTCTGCGGGCACCGCACAAAGATCACCAGAACGGCGCAGCGGAATCATCCGCAACATTGCTGATGTTTCGGTCGAACCGCCTTCGACCTGCCCGGCAGCCCTTCGTATTGGGGCAGATATGGGGCAGACATGCAGTCGGCGACT
>NZ_JBSGJZ010000042.1:0-68815 GCF_053605825.1 Saccharopolyspora sp. NPDC003752
CTGTGTGGGCCCCCGGGTTTATTGTTTTACTTTGGTTCCCTTCTCCTCTTGGGCGGGGGGGGGGTGGCGATTTCGCGCGAAATCGCCGCCCGCCAGGCGTGCCAGGCGCTGATTTCGCGCGAAATCGCCCACCGGCCTCGGATCCGCACGGCGATGCGGTTCTGGTCACCAGATGTCGAAGATGCCCCGGTGGGCCAGCCACTGGTTGATGTCCCGGTGGCGGGTCACCTCGTCGAGCGTGCGGTGCACCGTGCGCAGCGCGTAGTCGGCTTCGCTGAGCCGGATCAGGCCGTTGCCGACAGCGGCGGCGAACTCGGCCGCGCGCGTGATCCGCGGCCGACCGTGCTCTTCGACCTCCAGGCCCAGCAGCAGGTCGGTGGTGGTCCACGAGCGGGTTTCGCGCTCGATGTGGACCGCGGTGAGCAGGCTCGGCCCGCGGCGGGAGTGCCTGCGGCGCGGGCGGTAGCGGGTCAGCCGCAGCCCGAGGTCGGGCAGCAGCCAGGTGATCTCGGCGGCGTGGTCCGCCGCGTCCGGTGTCGGGCATTCCACCGAGAGTCCCCAGCGCTCGACGTGGCAGACCTCCAGCGGCGCGACGACACCGGACGACTGCCTACGCTGCGAGCTGAAGACGTCGATAACTTCAACCAGTTGGGGTGAAATCGCAGCGCTCACGGCGTCAGACAGTAACGGGAAAACAGCGTTGAAAGATCGACAGCACCAGTTTTTAACGTAACTTTTCAGAGCTCGTCGAATATCGATTCGGTGCGTGGTGGGATCATCACCGGGATGGCGGTAGCGTCCGCTGGTCCGGTACGGGATCTTGGACGGGTTGCCCACGCCACGACAGCTCGATTCCGTTGTCGCGCAACCACTTCGGCAGGTCGTACCCGTGCCTCGCGAGGCCGTCGACGGCGGCGCAGGCGCGTTGCATCGCGCGTTCCGCGGTTTCCGGATCGAGCAGTTCCGCGCGCACCGCGATCACGAATTCATCGATGTCCAGCAGTTCCGCCGCGCGCCCGTCCCGCACCACGATGTCCAGGTAGTGGTCGACGGTCCGCCACTGCCGTTCGCCCGGCTCGACGTCCGCCACGTCGATGTAGAAGTCCACGTCGTCTTCGTGGCCGGGATGCCAGTACCAGCGGGTCACGCGCAGCCCCAGCGAGGGCAGCAGCCAGGATTCGAGGGCGGCGATGCGGGGATGCCCGGGCATCGGACGGGCCAGGTAGAGGCCGAAGGGCTCGCGCGCGTAGTGCGTCACGGGGCGCACGTGGCCCTTGGGGTCGGTGTTGGTGTTCGCCACGAGGTCGAAGACCTCGACCTTCGGCGGGTGAACGGGCAGGCCGAGCTGTTCGGCGATCTCGCGCTGCGTGGTCACCCTGCCACTGTATGCGGGCGGGCGCGGCGTCCGAAGGTCGTCGCGCCCGCTATTCCTTCACCACTTGTGTTCCGTCACCTCCGATCGGTCGGGGTCAGGTCGTCGCGCGGGTGGCGTAGGCCGGAGCCATCGTGCCCAAACCCGCGAGGATCAGGACCGCTCCGCCGATCACGTTGCACAGCACGCTGCTGGTCGTGATGGCGGTGCCGCTCATGATGAATACGGCCACGATCGTCCACACACCCAGCACCGGAACAGTCCAGGCGATGCCGTGCGTGCGGTGGTAGGCGGCCGCGAACGAGAGCCCTAGAACGGTCGCGGTCAGACCGGTGACCAGGTTGTTCAGCGTCAACGACGGCGTCATTGCGTGAAAGCCGGTGATCCACGGCGACAATGCGACGAACAGGCCACCGAGCACGGTGAAGCCGTCCGCCACCTGAGCGGTCGGAGTTTCCGCCGCCCGCTCGTAGCGCAGGCGCATCTCGGTGAGATCCGGATGCCCAGCGATCGGTGCGCTGCTCGACATCACACCACCTCCTGCACTGGGGTGACGCAATCCATTATCTGCCCTGGTGGCCGTTTGAGCACCCCGTGACGCGACACGATGTCGGGGTGGGCTCGTACATTGGTTGTCGTGGCATTCGCGACTGAGTACCCCGTACTGGCCCGCTCCGAGTTCCGGCCGGTCAGCGACATCCCGCGGGCCGACGGCCGGTTCCGCATGGTCAGCGACTACCAGCCCGCCGGTGACCAGCCGCAGGCGATCGCGGACCTGGAGCGCCGGATCAACTCCGGCGAGAAGGACGTCGTGCTGCTCGGGGCCACCGGTACGGGCAAGTCGGCGACCACGGCCTGGCTGATCGAGCGCATCCAGCGGCCCACCCTGGTGCTGGAGCCGAACAAGACGCTGGCCGCCCAGATGGCCAACGAGCTGCGCGGCTTCTTCCCGGACAACGCCGTCGAGTACTTCGTCAGCTACTACGACTACTACCAGCCCGAGGCCTACGTCCCGCAGACCGACACCTACATCGAGAAGGACTCGTCGATCAACGAGGACGTCGAGCGGCTGCGCCACTCCGCCACGTCGAACCTGCTCAGCCGCCGCGACTGCGTGGTGGTCTCGTCGGTGTCCTGCATCTACGGCCTGGGCACCCCGCAGTCGTACCTGGACCGGGCCATCCCGCTGGAGGTCGGCGGCGAGATCGACCGCGACGTGTTCCTGCGCGCGCTGGTGGACGTCCAGTACACCCGCAACGACATCGCGTTCGCCCGCGGCACGTTCCGGGTGCGCGGTGACACCGTGGAGATCATCCCGGCCTACGAGGAGCTCGCGGTGCGCGTGGAGTTCTTCGGCGACGAGATCGACCGGCTGCACTACCTGCACCCGCTGACCGGCGAGGTCGTGCGCGAGGTGCGCGACCTGCGGATCTTCCCGGCGACGCACTACGTGGCCGGCCCGGACCGGATGGACAAGGCCATTCGCGGCATCGAGGCCGAGCTGGAGGAGCAGCTGGGTCTGCTGGAGAAGCAGAACAAGCTGCTGGAGGCCCAGCGGTTGCGGATGCGCACCCAGTACGACATCGAGATGATGCGCCAGGTCGGGTTCTGCTCCGGCATCGAGAACTACTCCCGGCACATCGACGACCGCCCCGCCGGGTCGGCGCCGGCGACGCTGATCGACTACTTCCCGGATGACTTCCTGCTGGTCATCGACGAGTCGCACTACACGGTGCCGCAGATCGGTGGCATGTACGAGGGCGACGCGTCCCGCAAGCGGACCCTGGTCGAGCACGGCTTCCGGCTGCCCAGCGCGCTGGACAACCGGCCGCTGACCTTCGAGGAGTTCTCCGACCGGATCGGCCAGACGATGTACCTGTCGGCGACGCCGGGCCCGTACGAGATGGCGCAGGCGGGCGGCGAGTTCGTGGAGCAGGTGATCCGCCCGACCGGGCTGATCGACCCCGAGGTGATCGTCAAGTCCACCGAGGGCCAGATCGACGACCTGGTGCACGAGATCCGGGAGCGCGCCGAGCGCGACGAGCGGGTGCTGGTCACCACGCTGACCAAGAAGATGGCCGAGGACCTCACCGACTACCTGCTCGAACTGGGCATCCGGGTGCGGTACCTGCACTCCGAGGTGGACACGCTTCGACGGGTCGAGCTGCTGCGGCAGCTGCGCCTGGGCGAGTACGACGTGCTGATCGGCATCAACCTGCTGCGCGAGGGCCTGGACCTGCCGGAGGTCTCGCTGGTGTCGATCCTGGATGCCGACAAGGAGGGCTTCCTGCGCTCCGGCACCAGCCTGGTGCAGACGATCGGTCGCGCGGCCCGGAACGTGTCGGGCCAGGTGCACATGTACGCGGACCGGATCACCGACTCGATGCGGCACGCCATCGACGAGACCAACCGTCGCCGCGCCAAGCAGATGGCCTACAACGAAGAGCACGGCATCGACCCGCAGCCGCTGCGCAAGAAGATCGCCGACATCCTGGACCGGGTGTACTCCGAGTCCGAGGACACCGAGGAGTCGGTGGCCGTCGGCGGTTCCGGCCGCAACGTCTCGCGCGGCAAGAAGCCGACCGGGGAGTCGGTGGCCAGCGCCGGGTTGCTGGAGGACCGCGACATCAAGTCGATGCCGCGCGCGGAGCTGGCGGACCTGGTGCAGCAGCTCAACGACCAGATGATGAACGCGGCCCGCGAGCTGCAGTTCGAGCTTGCGGCGCGGCTGCGCGACGAGATCCACGACCTGAAGAAGGAGATCCGCGGCATGGACGCCGCCGGCATCGAGTGACGGCGCGTCCGGCGGTCGCGGCGACCGTCCCGATCTCGGTGGCGGACGTGCTTGCCGGGGCTCTCGGCCGATCCGCCGGCCCGACGGCGGTCCTGCGAGCCGGACTACGGTGATCGCAAGCGAGCAATCGTCGGGCCGGCAGCTGGGGAGTCGCCATGCACGTGGTCGTCGTCGGGAGCGGGATCGCGGGCACGTCGGCCGCGCTGGCGCTGGCCAAGGCCGGGTTCGGCGTGAGCGTGCACGAGGCGCATCCGGACAGCGGCGCGGACATCGGGGCGTTCCTGACGGTGGCGGCCAACGGGTTGCTGGCGCTGCGCCAGATCGGCGTCGTGCCGGCGGCGGGTTTCCCGCTGACCTCGCTGCGGCTCACCGGCAGCGACGGCACCGAGGCCGCAGTGTCCACATTGGATGGTGAGTTCCGCTGCCTGCGCCGTGCCGACCTGTGCGAGGCGTTGCGGGCGGAGGCCCGCCGCCGAGGTCTGCCCATCGAGCACGGCGCGCGGTTCGTCGGCGCTGAGCAGGACGGCGACCGAGTGGTGGCGCGCTTCGCCGACGGCCGGGAGGTCGCGGGGGATCTGCTCCTCGGCGCCGACGGGCTGAACTCGGCGGTGCGCCCGTTGGTCGACCCCGTGCCGAAGCGGTACGTGGGCCAGCAGGTTTTCTACGGCTACGCAGACCGCGCCGCGCCGCCGCACGAGCCCGCGCGCATCGAGATGATCCGGGGCAGTCGCAGCGCCTTCGGTTACGCGGTCTCGCCGGAAGGGCGGACGTACTGGTTCAGCCGGCTGCCGGCACCGCCGCTGGACGGCGCGGAAAGCGCCGAGGCCATGCGGGACCGGCTGCTCGCAGCACTGCGCCCGGACGCGACTCCGGCGGCGGACATCGTCGCGGCCACCGGCACCGTGCTCGCCACCAACGCCCACGACCTCGTGCCGACGCCGCGCTGGCGCAACGGCCGTGTGCTGCTCATCGGCGACGCGGCGCATGCGGCATCCCCGGCCACCGGCCAGGGTGCGTCGATGGCGGTCGAGGACGCCGTGGTCCTGGCCAAGGCCCTGCGCGACCACGGGAGCCTGGAGGGCTACGAACGGCTCCGAAGGCCGAGGGTCGAGCGCAACACCGCCCGCAGCGCGCAGCTGAGCGCAGCATTCGCCCCCGAGCATGCGGAACGCCCCGAAGAGGTCGAACGGCTGAGCCGGCGCCACGCCGACGTCCCGCCCGACGGAGACCCTGCGGACTGGCTGGACTGGAACACTGAGCTCCCGTGAATGGTGTAAAGGTGCCGTAGTTGGTACCATGGTGTCATGGCGCTCAACATCAAGGATGGGCGGACCGAGGAGCTGGCCGCCAAGGTTGCCGAGCTGGCGGGCGAGACGAAGACGGGTGCGATTCGGCAATCGCTGGAGGAACGCCTCGAACGGCTCCTGCAGCAGGCTCGCCGGGCCGACCGCGAAGCCCGGCTGAAGAGGTTCCTGGAGCACGAGGCCTGGCCGCAGGTGCCGCATTCCGAGCTGGGGCGGCCGGTCACCCGGGCGGAACGCGAGGCGATTCTCGGCTACGGGCCGGAGGGCGTGTGATCCTCGACAGTTCGGCGATCGTGGCCGTCCTCCTCAAGGAGGACGGCCATGAGCACCTGCTCAAGTCGCTCGCGCAGGCGGACGAGGTGGGCGTCGGCGGGCCGACCGCCGCCGAAACCGGGATCGTCCTCGCCGCTCGGCTCGGCGTGGTCGGACGGACCTTGCTCGCGCGCTTCTTCGAGGAGGTGGGCGTCGAGGTCGTCGACTGCGGGGCGCAGCACTGGAAGGTCGCGGTCGAGGCCTACGAGCGATTCGGGAAGGGGCGGCACCCGGCGGGGCTGAACTTCGGCGATTGCCTGACCTACGCGGTCGCTTGCGTGACCGGGCGGCCGCTGCTCTGCGTCGGAGATGATTTCCCGCAGACCGACGTCGTCCTGGCGGCCGTCTGATCTGTCGGTGCCCGACGCTACGGTCCGCGTCGGAGGTGGTCGTGATGGGCCTGGCGTTTCAGGTGACCTTCGATGCCCGCGATCCGGCGCGGCTGGCGGCGTTCTGGGCTGTTGCGCTGGAGTACGAGCTCCAGCCGCCGCCACCGGGATTCGAGTCGTGGGCGCAGTTCGGGCGGCAGATCGGGCTGCCGGAGGAGAAGTGGGACGCCTTCGCCGCGGTGATGGATCCGGCGGGCGACGGGCCGCGGATCTTCTTCCAGCGCGTGCCCGAGGGCAAGACGGCGAAGAACCGGGTGCACCTCGACGTCAACGTCAGCCAACGCGGCTTGGCGCTCGACAAGACCGCCGAGCGCCGCCGGATCATCGCCGAGCACGTCGAGCGCCTCAAGGCAGCGGGGGCCACCTACCTGCGCGAGGTGGGCGAACCCAACGGCTACTGCATCGTCCTGCGTGATCCCGAGGGCAACGAGTTCTGCGTGCAGTGACACAGCTCCGTAGACGATCTTCCCGCCGGATCAAGGGCGATTAGTCGTTCGGCGGCGTCCCAAAGTTCCTGTTCACGCTGCGGGTGGTAGGACTCTTCCGCGGAGCGGGTCGCCTTGTCGCGGTCGATGTAGGAACCGGTCGGGGCTTGCGTGCTGCCCAGGACGACCTCGGCGAGGTAGCGGCCTGCATCGTCGCGGTGGGTGCCGAACGGTGTGAAAGCCAGCAGTGGCAGGACTCTGCGCATCAGGAAGCGGTCGATGGGACCAGCGTTGCGGGCGAGACCGGTGCCGGGGACGAAGCCAGGGTTGTAGGAGATGACGTCGATCCCGGCGGGCAGACGGCGCGCGTACTCGTGTACCAGGTAGATCGCGGCCAGTTTGCTGGTCGAATACGCGGTACGCCCTGCGGCTGCGGTCTCGGGCTTGGGGAATGCACGCGTCCGGGCGAGGACATCGGGTGAGTCCCATGCCGGGCCGGGCACCATGCCCATGTTGTGTTTGAGATCGCCGAAATGCGTGTCGCTGACAGTGACCACGATCCGGCCGCTGCCGGCGAAGCGGTCTTCGAGCGTGCGGACGAACACGTGGTTGGCGAGCACGTTCACCATGAACGTCGACTCGATCCGCTCGGGGCCCTCGGTGAGGTTGTTGGTGTACTGGATGCCTGCGTTGCCCACGAAGTGGCGCAGCGGCGGCAGGTCACCGCGGTCGAGCCGGTCCCGGATCTCGGCAGCGGCCGATCGGACGCTCTTCAGCGAGTTCAGGTCCGCCACGACGTACGAGACGTTGCCGCCGAACTGCGTGCCGGTGGATTCGCGGGCGACGACAACGAGATGGGTGTCCGGCGACTGGCGCAGGATGTGCTCGGCGGCGATCCGGCCGATACCGCGGCTCGCGCCGGTCATCACGATGGTGTGCTGCATGGAAGGCTCCCGTGCTGGTTGGTGCACACCGAATTTCCTCGCACGCGCCGCCGCCGGCCAGTGGCTTGGATGTCCCTAGGACTCGCAGTACCCAGGCTCAACGATCGCTGCGCCGCCAGAATGGACTCATGTCTGCATTCGGCGAGCTCCTCCACGGCTGGCGCGACCGGCTTTCACCCGTCGACGCCGGCTTCACCGCGACGAGCGGCAGGCGTGCGCTCGGACTGCGGCGTGAGGAGCTCGCCCAGCTGGCCGGACTCTCGGTCGACTACGTCCTGCGTCTGGAGCAGGGCCGCGCGAAGAACCCCTCCGCCCAGGTCGTCGGCGCCCTCGCCCGAGCCCTGCAGCTCTCCCGGACCGAACGCGACCAGCTCTACCGCAGCGCCGGACTCCTGCCGCCGCAGGACGGCACGATCAGCGCCCACATTCCCGCGAGCGTCCAGCGGCTCGCCGTGCGCCTCGGCGACGTCCCGATCGGCGTGTTCACGGCGGACTGGACGCTGGTGTGGTGGAACGCCATGTGGTGCGCCCTCAACGGCGATCCCTCCGCGCTCCCGGTCGAGCAACGCAACCTCGCCCGAGCCTTGTTCGGCAATGGCCCCGCCCTGCCGCCCGTTGAGACCGAACGCGGACTCGACGTCTTCGAAGCGTCGATCGTCGCCGACCTCAAAGACGCCGTCTCCCGCTATCCCGCCGACGCCCGGCTCAACCGCCTCGTCCGAGACCTCCGTGCGGAATCGGAAGCCTTCGCGCACCACTGGGTCACGGAGTCCGCTGCCCAGCACAGGAGCGAGCAGAAGACGATCCACCACCCGAACGTCGGCGAGATCCGGCTTGACTGCGACGTTCTCCTGGTCCCGGGCGCAGACCTCCGCATGGTCACCTACACCGCAGCAACCGGCACCACCGACGCCGGAAAACTCGACCTCCTTCGCGTCACCTGCGGCCAGATCGCCTGGTCTGCGCCGGAGGGCAACGAGTTCTGCGTGCAGTGATGGGGTATTTTGCGCGACCCGGTTGAGCGGGTCCACTGCGGTCTCGCGGCGGGCCCGGTTCGGTTCGCGCCGGCGCGGCGCCCCGGCCGATCAGTCGGTCGCGGTGCCGATCGGGGTCAGCATTCGGTGGGGGTTCTGCAGGGCTCGGGCTACGCGGTCGCTGCGGTGCATCGCGTTCGTTCCGGGGCCGAGGCGGACGACGAGGTCGTCGGGGGCCGGGTGCCGGCCGCACGCGGGGCATCGTCCGGACTCGTCGATGTCGGCGTCGCATGCCGCGTGGCTGAAGATCCGGGCGGGGTGCGGCCCGCTGGTGTACCGCTCGCCCCACTTGGCCAGGGCGAAGATCGCCGGCCACAGCGCCCGGCCGGCCTCGGTGAGCAGGTACTCCGGGTGTCCGCCCGCATCTTCCCGGGTCAGCACGCCCGCCTCGACCAGGGTGTCGAGCCGGTCGGTGAGCACGGCTCGGGAGATGTCGAGGTGCTCGCGCAGGTCCGTGAAGCGCCGCACACCGTAGAAGCAGTCGCGCAGGATCAGGAGGGTCCAGCGCTCGCCGACCACTTCCAGTGCGCGGGCTAGGAAGCAACCCTGCTGGTCGTATCCGGTTCCGAGTGCCACGACGCGATTGTACCGCGATGCGGTCTGTTCACCAGACCATCGCCGTGCAACTATGGTCTGGTGAACAGACTAAGTCTTCGCGATGCCACGAACCGGCGCACCGGCGGTGCGAGCGGGTCCTTCGCGGCGGCGCTCGTCCTGACGTCGCTGAGCACGTTCGGGGCGATGCTGGCCTACTCGGGTCCGCTGGGGAATGCGGCGACGCTCACCGGCGCGCTGGCCGCCGGACCGGGAGCCACCACGTGGATCCTGAGCTCGATGAGCACCGGCCTCGCGGTGAGCCTGCTGACCGCGGGCGCGCTGGCCGACCAGTCCGGCCGCCGCCGGGTCTTCGAACTCGGCGCGTACGTGTTCGCGGTCGGCTCCGCGGTGTGCGCCACCTCGGCCACGGTGACGCAATTCGTCATCGGGCGGCTCGTCGAAGGCGTTGGCGCGGCCGGTGTCATCGCTACCGGGTTGGGGCTCGTCGCAGCGGTGAACAGCGACGCCCGGGCCCGCTCGGCGGCGGCCAGCTGGTGGGGCGCGAGCATGGGCCTCGGCATCGCGCTCGGCCCGCTGATGACCGGCCTGTTCGATCTCGCGGGCCTGTGGAGCGAACCGTACTGGCTGCTGGCCGCGGTCGGCGTGGGCATCGCCATCGCCTCGCGGTGGTGCTTCCCCGAGACGGCGGTGATCCCGGGCCGGCGCCTGGACCTGCTCGGCGCCGCGCTGATGACCGGCGGGCTGGGGCTGCTGCTGGTCGCGCTGGTCGAAGTGCGCCAAGGCGGACTCGTGCCGGCGCTGGCCTGCGCCGGCGGTGCGGCGGTCGCGTTGACGGCTTTCGCCATCAGCCAGCTGCGGAGCCGGTCGCCGATGGTGGAGTTCGCGCTGTTCCGCCGAGGTGACTTCGCGGCGGCCACGATGGCGGCCGCGGTCACCGGCGCCGGTGTGATCGCACTGATGTCGTTCGCCTGCACCTTCCTCGTCACCAGCATGGGGATGAGCACCCTGGAGGCCGGTGCCCTGCTCGGGCTGTGGTCCGGCACCAGCGCTGTTTCGGCCGTGCTCAGCCGCCGGCTCGTCGCACGGCTGACCGGTACGGCGCAGTTGGCGATCGGGCTCGCGGTCACGGGCATCGGCCTGCTGATGCTCACCGGGCTCGGCGCGGATTCGACCGCAGGCCAGCTGATCCCCGGCCTTCTCGTGGCAGGCGTCGCCACCGGCGTGCTCAACGCCGGTCTGGGACGGCAGGCCACGGCGACCGTCCCGCCCGACCGGGCCGCGGTGGGGGTCGGGATGAACAACACCACCCGCTACGTCGGCGCCTCGATCGGCGTCACCGTCGTCGGTGTTCTCGCCGCCGCCCCGAACGACGACATCGCCGCCCGGCTGTCCGGCTGGAACCACGTCGCCGTCCTCACCGGCGTCGTCTCCCTCGTCGGTGCCGCCGCCGTGCTGGCGCTGGTCCGGCTCGGGGCGCGAACGAGGATGAGCGCATTCGGCCGGACATAGGAAGTAGGCACCCGTGAGTGCTTTGGGGCGCTATGGCACCCCAAAGCGCTCACGGGACCGGAGCCGCTCAGGCGACGGCGATCAGGCGAAGGCGCTGAGGCCGGTGATGGACTTGCCGACGATCAGGGTGTTCATCTCGCGGGAGCCCTCGAAGGAGTAGACCGCTTCCGCGTCGGAGAAGAACTTCGCGACCTCGTAGTCGAGCACGATTCCGTTGCCGCCGAACAGCTCTCGCGCCCAAGCCACCACCTCGCGCATCTTCGTGGTGGTGAACGCCTTGGCCAGTGCCGCCTGCTCCGCGCCGCCGCGGCCCTGCGCGACCAGCTCGTTGAGGCGCACCACGATGCCGAACATCGCGGTGACGTTGCCGAGCATCTTCACCAGCAGGTCCTGGATCATCTGGAACCCGCCGATCGGCTTGCCGAACTGCACCCGCTGCACCGCGTACTCGCGGGCCAGCTCGTAGGCGCGGACCGCCACGCCCAGCGCCTGCCACGCCACGCCGCCGCGGGTCTTGGCCAGCACCTTGGCGGTGTCCCGGAAGCTGTTGATGTTCTGCAGCCGGTTGGCCTCCGGGATGCGGACGTCTTCGAGCACGATGTCGGCGTTCTGCACGGTGCGCAGCGCGATCTTGCCTTCGATCTTGGTGGCGGTGAAGCCGGGCGTGCCCTTCTCGACGACGAATCCCTTGACCTGGTCATCGGCTTCGTCACGCGCCCACACCACGACGAGGTCGGCGAACGTGCCGTTGCCGATCCAGCGCTTCGCGCCGTTGAGCACCCATTCCCCGTCCTCGCGTCGTGCGGTGGTGCGCATGCCGCCGGCGACGTCGGAGCCGCCCTCCGGCTCGGTCAGCGCGAACGCGCCGATCTTGGTCATGTCGGCCATGTCCGGGATCCAGCGGTCCCGCTGCTCCTGGTCGCCGCCGTTGTAGATGCTGCCCATCGCCAGTCCGGTGTGGACACCCGAGAACACCGCCAGGGACGGGTCGATCCGGTTCAGCTCCAGGCTGAGGAATCCGGTGAACAGCGGGCTGCGCTGCTTCCCGTCGCCGTACTCGGGGTACTGGTAGCCGGCCAGCTGGAGCTTGGCGAACTTCTCGACGACCTCGAACGGGAACTCGGCCTTGTCCCACGCGGCGTTGGCCAGCGGCTTGATCTCGCGCTCCAGGTACGCGCGGATCTCGGCGAGCTCGGCGCGCTCGGACTCGCTCAGCAGGTCGTAGAAGCCGAAGAAGTCAGGATTTGCATTGGCGGGCTTGGGCATTGCGATGATCCTCAAATCAGTTGTGCTCGATGTCGTGCAGTGCGGTGTTGAGCGCGTTCTGCTTGCGGTCGCGCAGTTCGGAGCGCCCCCGGTACGCCTCGGGGCCTGCGCCGTAGGCCGCTTCGGTCTGGTCGGCGATGGCGGCGATCGTCTGCGACGTCAGCTCCGGGTGGCCGAGGTCCTTCCAGCGTTCCGCCATGCCCACGCCGAGGTGGGCCATCATGTGCCGGATCCCGCCGGGGCCCCCGCCGAGGTGGAAGCTCTCGAACGGGCCGACCGCCGCGTAGCGGCCGCCGAGCGACGCCTTCATCACCTCGTCGAGCTCGTCGGCGCGGACGACTCCGTCCTGCACCAGGAAGATCGACTCCTGCATGATCGCGCTCTGCAGCCGGTTGGCGACGAAGCCGGGGATCTCCTTGTGCAGCCGCACCGGGGTCTTGCCCAGCGCTCGGTAGAACTCGATCGCGGCCGCCACGACCGGCTCCGCCGTGCGCTCGCCGGGCACGATCTCGACCAGCGGCACCACCTGCGGCGGGTTGAAGGGGTGGGCGATGAGCAGCCGGGCGGCCACCTCGTCGGGCAGTTCGGCGGCGATCGCCGAGGCGATGATGCCGGAACTGGAGGACGCGAGCGTCGCGTTCTCCGGCGCGAGGCGGGCGATGTCGGCGAACAGCCGTTGCTTGAACTCCAGCCGCTCCGGGCCGTTCTCCTGCACCAGCTCGGCATCCGCGACGGCCTCGGCGAGGTCGCCGGTGAGCCGGATGCGGCCGAGCAGGTCTTCGGCGTCGGCGCCGGGAATGCTCGCGGCCAGCATCGGCATCGCGTCGCGCACCACGTCGGCGAGGTCATCGCGCGGATCGCTGATGCGCACCTCGATGCCGCGCGAGGCGAACAGCGCGGCCCAGGACAGTCCGATGGTCCCGGCCCCGACGACCGCCACCTTCGTCCATTGTGGATTCATGATGTCCTCCCGGTCAGGCCAGGTAGTCGTGGACGGGCTCGATGCCGCCCAGGGTGAGGTCGGTGAGGATGTGGCTCGCCGAGACGATCTCGCGCACCGGCAGGTCCGCCACCGGCGCGAGCACGTGCTCGAACAGCTGCAGCCGGGCCGGGCCGGTGTAGGCCTGCTTCACCACGACGTCGGTGATCTGGCTGCGCACCAGCTCGCACACGCGCGGCCGGTGGTCGTAGCCGGGCACGATCTTGAGCATGTAGCTGGGCGTCGTGATCTGCGCCCTGGCCGCGTCGAGGTCCAGCGGGTGGTGCTTGTAGCCCATCGTCGCGGTCGCGACCCGCAGCGTGCCGCAGTCCAGGGTGCCCACCAGCGCGGCGTTATCGGCGTACAGCGCCGGGCTGCCCATCACCTTCGGGAAGGCGCTGGCCTCGCGACCGGCCGCGGTGGCCGGGAAGTTGTCGAGGTACATGGCGTGCAGGTATTCGCCGTGCTCGTCGCCGAGGCGCACCGGGATCGCCTGCCCGGCCTCGACGTACGGGCCGAACGAGGTGACGTCGCCCATCTTCATGACCTCGAAGCGCACCAGCGGTTCGTCGAACTCCAGCGGCTCCGGGACCACCGCCCGCAGCGCCTCGGGATCGGTGCGGTAGACGATGTTGAGGTACTCGCGGTCGGTGTACCTCGCCACGGCCGGCGCGTAGGCCGGGCTGGTCAGCGGCGTGTTGAGGCTGCGCAGGATCTGTTCGCGGTTCATCGCCCCGTCCACTTCGGAGTTCGCTTCTCGGTGAACGCCCGGACTCCTTCGGCGAAGTCCGCGGACTCCCGGAGGGCGCGGGTTTCGTTGCGCTGCAACGTGAACGCCTCGGCGTCGGAGATGCCGTCGGCGAGCCGGACGACGTTCTTGACCGCGGCCAGCGCCAGCGGCGCGTTCGCGGCGACCTCGGCGGCGAGCTCCAGCGCGGCCGGGACGGTCTCGCCGTCGGCCACCAGCCGGTTGACCAGGCCGAGGTCGCGGGCCCGCGCCGCGTCGATGGCGCGGCCGGTGAGCAGCAGTTCCATCGCCAGGTGGTGCGGGATCCGCTTCGGCAGCCGGATCACGCCGCCGCCACCGGCGATCAGCCCGCGCTTGACCTCGGGCAGCGCGAACCGCGCACCCTCGGCGGCGACCACCAGGTCGCAGGCCAGCGCCAGCTCGAACCCGCCGCCCATGGCGTAGCCCTCGACCGCGGCGATCAGCGGCTTGCCGGTCTCGGCCTCGGTGAGGCCGCCGAAGCCCTTGCCCGGCGCGGTGGGCGACTCGCCGCGCGCGGCGGCCTTGAGGTCCATGCCCGCGCTGAAGGTGCCTGCCGCGCCGGTCAGCACGCCGACGCGCAGGTCGGGGTTGGCGTCGAGCTCGTCGATGGCGGCCGCGATGCCGTGGGCCGCGGCGGCGTCGATGGCGTTGCGCGCCGCCGGGCGGTTGATGGTGATCACGAGCGCGGAGCCGACGGTTTCGGTCTGCACCGCGGTGTTCGGGGCGGTCATGCGAGCCTCCGCGCGTCGAGTTCGGCGAGGACCTCTTCGGTGTCCTGGCCGGGCAGCGGGGCGTGCCTGCGGACCGAGGCCGGCGTCGCGGAGAAGTTCATCGGCACCCCGACGACGCGGTAGCTGCCCTCGCTGGGGTGCTCGGCGACGTCCAGCAGGTGCCCTTCGCGGACGTACGGGTCGTCGGCCGCCTCGTCGAGCCGGAGCACCGGGCCGACCGGGATGCTGTGCTTGGTGCACACCTCGATCCACTCCTCGGTGGTCAGGCTCGGGGTGACCGATTCGACCAGTTCGGAGATCGCCTCGCCGTCGCGGCGGGCGTCGACGAACTCGCCGTTGACCCGCGGGTCCTCGGCCAGGTCCGGCCGGCCGGCGGCGCAGAAGAGGTCGCGGTAGTTCTGCGGGGAGTAGGGGATGATCATGGCCAGGCCGTCCTTGGTGGGGCGCGCACGGTGGCCCTTGTTCATCGACAGCGCGAACCCGGTCGGGCCCATCGGCGGCTCGAAGGTGCGGCCCTGCAGGTGCTCGACGAGGTTGAACGCCAGCAGCGTGTCGGCCATCGGCACCTCGACCAGCTGGCCCCGCCCGGTGGCCCGCTGGTGCACCAGCGCCGCGAGCGCCGAGTAGGCGATGGTCAGCGCCGCGACCTTGTCGGCGAAGATGCTCGGCAGCACCACCGGTTCGCCGATGTCTCCGGCGCGCTGCGCCACGTCCAGCAGCCCGGAGGCCGCCTGCACCGTCTCGTCGTAGGCGGCGAGGTCGGCGCGGTCGGAGTCGGGGCGGAAGCCCTGCGCGTGCGCGTAGATCAGCTGCGGGTTGGCGGCGGCGAGGCTCTCGTAGTCCATGCCCAGGCGGCGCAGGGCGCCGATCCGCATGTTGGTGATCAGGATGTCGGCGCTGCCGATCAGCTCCAGCGCGCGTTCCCGGCCGGCGTCGTCCTTGAGGTTGAGCTTGACGCTGCGCTTGTTGCGGTTGACGTTGAGGGCCAGCGGCGTCATGCCGGGCGTGCGGTGCAGGGTGCCGAAGCGCGCGGTGTCCTTCGGTGACTCGATCTTGATCACGTCGGCGCCGAGGTCGCCGAGGATCTGCGCGGCGTAGGGGCCCATCACCACGGTGGCCATGTCGATCACGCGGACGCCGGCCAGCGGGCCGGACCTGCCTTCGGTGCTCGGTGCGGAATTCATCATCATCGCCGCTCCAGGTGGGAAAGGGGAGCTGTCCCGGCTTTTGTTTGCTTCGCTAACTACATTAGGCCGGGATGGGGCGGCGATTCAATTGATCAGCGGCACCGATGCGCGAACAACGGCATGACCGCAGCGGTCACGCCAAATCGAGTGGTCGTCCCGTGCGGGAGGAGTGCGATTAATTCGATGTGCATCCGGGCGATGGTCAATTAATTTGCGCACCCGGCGGGTGATCAGCGGAGGGCGAGCTTGGCCTCGTCGATCAGCCGTCGGAGATCGGGCTGGCTCTCGGCGCGGTCGCGACGCCAGATCATGCCCGTCGCCAGGCTCGGATCGAAATCCTCGAACGGCAGCACGACCGTGTTCTCGCTGCGGTGCTTGTGCATCCCGCTTTCCGGATCCAGCATCGAGATGGAGAATGCCGATCCGTTCGCCACCAATTCGCTGGTGCTGCCGTAATCGCCGGTGTCGAGCGTGATCCGCCGGTGGATTCCCGCCGCCTCCAACCGAACCAGCAGTTCCCCGTAGTAGGTCGGCAGCATCCGCGGCGCCGGGCTGACGTAGGTGTAGTCGACCAGCTCGGCGAGCGAGACCGAGCTGCGGGAGCCGAACTCGGCCGCCGGCAGCACCGCCCCGAGCGGCTCGCGCATCAGCTCGAACACCTCGATGCCCTCGGCGTGCACCGGCAGGTGCACCAGCGCCACCGCGAGCTCGCCGCGCTGCACCCCGGCGAGCAGGTCGTCGCTGCCGCTGGGCCAGCGCTTGACGTCGCATTCGGCGGCGCACCGGTCCTCGAACGCCCTGAGTCGCTGCCGCATCGACGAGTGCAAGCCAGGCGGGATGCCGATGTAGACGACGGCGCGCTGCGGGCTGATCGCCTCGCGCAGCCGCCACGGGATGTCGTCGAAGCGGCCGAGCACGTCCTTGGCGATCGGCAGCAGCGCCGCACCGGCGTCGGTCAGCTGCACGTGGTGCGAGTCCCGCTCGAACAGCACGGAGCCGAGGTCGCGTTCGAGGTCCCGCACCCGCTGGCTCAGCGGCGAGGTCGCCATGTGCAGCTGCCGGGCGGCCTTGGAGAAGGACAGGTTCTCCGCGACCGCCACGAAGTAGCGCAGGTGGAACATCTCCATCAAGCAGTAGGTTACTCCGCTGCTCGGGCGCGCGAACGCGTCCGCCGGATGGGCAGAGGATGGGAGTGATGATCGTCTCGTTGATGATCACCCCGGGCCGGTCGAGGCGATGCCGCAATCCCGCGAAGAAAAGGGATTATCGCTCTATGTAACAAAGTTCGAGCAGGATGCCGGTTTGGTCACCTTAAAGGTGGTACCCGTAAGAAGTAAGGCGAGCTAGTTTAATCTCACTGTTCGTAGTTGAACAGGTGCAGTGAGCCAAGTCGGATCGGAGATGCGCATGGACGTCGTCCTGCCGCTTCGCGTTCTCGCTCCTGTTGGGAGCAGGCACGCTTCTCCGCCGTCCCGAACGGCACCGCTGCCGGCGGTCGGTGCGCGCGGCGGGCCGACCCCGGTTTCCCCACTCGCCGGCCGGGCCTCGCGGCCCCCGTCGTGCCGCGTCGACCGGCAGCCGGCGTTCGCAGGCCGAGCGGCCAACGGCCGTGGAGCCGCCTTTACGCCGTAAGACGCTTCGCAACTCACCTGCGCGGAACCACGTCCTGCAGGGGATTTTTCGCGCCCTGACGACCCGCACCCGGCACGCCCACACCCCGGAACCGGCCGGATTTCCCGTCATGGCGTCGCAACGATCATTGCTGAGCGGTCCTCATAGGAGGGATGTATGGACTCGACCGGTAGAGGCGCGCCGCACCCGGACGCCGTATCGGGGTTGCTGGACTTCCTGCGCGAGTACGGCAGGGAACGGCTCGACTCGCGGAGGATGGACGAGCGCCGTTCGTTGCCGCTGTCGCTGGTGCCGGACCTGGGCGCCGCCGGCCTGTTCGGCCTGCGAATCCCCCGGGAGCACCAGGGGCTCGGGCTCTCGCATTCGGACATGGCCCGGGTGATGACGCAGCTCGGCGCGATCGACGCGAACGTGTTCGTCCTGGTCGGGGTGCACAACACCCTGGGCGTCCCACCCGTGCAGCACTTCGCTCCGGAGGCCGTGAAGAGTGCCGTCCTGCCGGGACTGGCGCGGGGCAGGCAGCTGATCACGAGCGCGATCAGCGAACCCGGGCAGGGGTCGTACGTGCACGCCATCGCCACGCGCGCGGCCAAGCAGCCGGACGGGTCCTATGTGCTCAACGGGAACAAGCAGTGGATCAGCCTGGGCGCCGATGCCAAGTACGTCAACGTGTTCGCGCGGCTGACCGATGAACTCGGCCAGGACGCGGGGATCACCGGTTTCCTTGTCGATTCCGCGATTCCCGGGTTCCAGCACGGGCCGGAGGTCTTCACCCTCGGGATGAAGGCCGTGCCGCAGAACAGCCTGACCTTCGACGAACTGCGCGTGCCCGCCCAAGCCCTGCTGGGCTCCGAAGGTCAGGGACTGCGCGTGGCGAAGACCGCATTCGCGTTCGGCCGGCTGACCATCGCCGCCGGGTCCCTGGGGGCGATGATGCGTTCGCTGGAGCTCGCGCACCGCTTCGCGCGCCGGCGCGAGGTCGCCACCGGGAACCTGGCGGAGAACGGCCGGACCCAGCAGATCCTCGCCGAATGCACGGCCGCGACGCAGGCCGTCGAAACGCTCGTGGACAACATCGCCGCGCGGCTCGACGGCGACGAACGAGTGCCGGAGCCGCTGTACTTCACCGCGAAGGTCCTCGGGGCCGAACTCATGTGGCACGTCGTGGACCGGTGCGTGCAGCTGCTCGGTGCGCGCGGCTACCTCGACACCAACGTCGTCGGCCAGTTCTTCCGCGACTACCGGCTGTTCCGGATCTTCGAAGGCTCGACCGACACCCTCACGGTCTACCTGGGCACCGCGTTCCTCGCCGAGCCGCGGGAACTCGTCGCCCTCCTCGACGAGTTCGACGCGGCGCCGCAGGTGCAGGAACTCGCCGCCGCAGTCGCCAAGCTGACCACCAGGGCCACTGCCATCGCCCCGCAACGGCACATGCTCGCGAACGCCGTGGGCGAGCTGTCGTGCTGGGCGGTGCTGGCGGCGCTGACCAGCGAGGTCCGGCACCGATCCGACATGCACTCGTACACGGCTTCCTGGTGCGAGCAGCGCCTGCGCGAGCGGTTGCGCGCCATCGAGCACGACCTGCCGTTCGACGAACTGCCCACGGTGAACGCCATCGCCAGGCACATCGAGGCATACGGAGGCAAGATCGGCGATGTCGAACAGCGCCGCCCGGGCGAGGAGCACGCCCTCGACGTGCTGCTGCGGCGGGGCTGAGGAACCAGAGCGGGCCCGCAGCGGGCCCGCTCACCGCGGTTTCAGCGCCGCCGCGGGCTCACCGCCCCAGCCTCTCCCGCTCGTGCTGGTGGATCAGCTCCACCCCTTCGCCGGCGAGCGTCTTGATGGCCTGCAGGCCGTCGCGCCCCCACGGGCGCGGTTCGGTGTCGATGACGCAGACCGTCCCGAGCGCCATGCCGGTGCGGTCGATCAGCGGTGCGCCCAAGTAGGAGCGGACGTTCATCCGGTCCACGATGTCGTTGCCGGCGAACCTCGGGTAGTCGCAGACGTCTTCCAGCACCAGCGCGATGCCGCGGGCGATGACGTGCGGGCAGTAGCCGGTGTCCATCGGACCCTTGCGGGGATCGAAATCCGCGGGGACTCCGGCGGGCTCCGGGGGCATCACCGCCGAGTAGAAACCGCCCAGGTACTGGTGCCTGTCGGTGATGAAGTTGACCATGGCGTTGGGGACGCCGAGCGTTTTCGCGACGTGCTGGGCGAACGCGTCGAACGCCGGCTCTGCTCGCTCACCGAGCCCGAGTTGCCGAAGGCGCGCCGCGCGCTGCGGCGCGTTGTTGTCAACGGGCGTGAAGTGGCGGTGTCCGGTCGCGTCGAAGGTGGTCAAGAGGGGCTCCGTTTCCGCAGTGCGGGTTTCGGCTACAGAGGACGGTTGGTGAGGACGTGCTCGGTGAGGCGCGCGAGGACCGCCCCCGCGGAGCGCCGGTCCCGGGCATCGCACAGGACGATCGGCACGTGGGGCTTGATGTCCAGCGCTTCCCGGACCTCATCGGGTTCGTAGCGGAAGCCGTCGGGGAACTGGTTGACCGCGACGACGAAGTCGACGCCGCGCTGTTCGAAGAACTCGACCGCGGCGAAGCAGTCCTGCAGCCGCCGGGTGTCGGCGAGCACGACGGCGCCCAGCGCGCCGTGCACCAGGTCGTCCCACATGAACCAGAACCGTTCCTGCCCCGGGGTGCCGAACAGGAACAGCACGATGTTCTGCGGCGCGAACGTGATGCGCCCGAAGTCCATGGCGACGGTGGTGGTGCTCTTGTCGCCGACCCCGGCCAGGTCGTCGGTGCCGATGCTGGCGACGGTCAGCGTTTCCTCGGTGGTCAGCGGTTCGATTTCGCTGACCGACCGGACGAACGTGGTCTTCCCGACGCCGAACCCGCCCGCGATGAGGAACTTGAACGCGGTCGGGAAGAGGTCAGAGTTGTTGGAGACCATGGAGCAACGCCTCCAGTTGTCCTCGGTCGGGCAGGTCGTCGGGCAGGCGGGTGGTGACGGCACCCCAGTCGATGAGGTCCGAGAGCAGGACCTTGGTGACCACGGCGGGCTGGTGCAGGTGCGCGGAGACCTCGGCGACCGACGTGGCGAACCGGCACAGCTCCAGCATCTTGGCGTGCACGGGCTCGATGCGTTCGGGCGCCATCCTGCCGGTGGACCGGACCATCGACTGCAGCGTCAGGGTGGCGGTCGGCTTGGTCCGGCCGTTGGTGAGCGAGTACGGGCGCAGCAGCGGCCCCGCTTCGCTGTCGAGCCAGGGTTTGTCCGGCGGAACCGACATGATCAGCCGCCCACCTCGCCCGCGCGCGCGGCGGCGGTGGGCTGGCGCATGGCCGTGGCCAGGTGCGCCGGGACGCGCTTGACGAGCTGGGCGATCTCGTAGCCGAGCACGCTGGCGTCGGCGTCCGGGTAGGCGATCACGACGAGGACCGCGCCGACGCCGGCGGCGGAGACGAAGAACAGCAGGTCGTCGAACTCCACCACGACCTGGCGGACCCCGTCGCCCGCGCCGAAGCGGGCCCCGCCGTTGCGGGCGAGGGAGCACTGCGCGGCGGCCCACGCCGCGAGGGCGTCGGCCTCGTCGGCGTCGAGACCGTGGTAGTGCCGCTTGAGCCCATCCGTGGAAGCCAGCAGCGCGCAGCGGGTGTGCGGGACCCGGCGGAGCAGGTCGGCGAGCAGCCAACCGAGGTCCGACGCCTGGCCAGCGGGCAGGTCATTGGCCATGGGTAACGTCTCCTTGAGTTCAATGCGGTGCGGACGAGGCGAGGTCAGGCGCCGTGGTCACCCGGACCGTCGTTGTCGCGGGCGCTGCCTTCGACGCCGTGTCGGTATGCGGCCCACAGGCCGGGATTCGGGCCACCGCGCGGAGCCTCGGCGGGCTTGGGGCCGCCGGCGAGCTGGGGCGCCACGTACGACTTGGTGCGGTCGCGCTTGGGCAGCGGCGGGCGCTCGGGGTTGCCCGGCGGGGTGGTGATCACGTCTTCGGCGACGGCGTCGGGCACGATTCCCGTGTGCCGCCCGTACCGCTGCGTGGTGCCGGTCCCGTTCGACGCGGCGGGCACCGCGGCGTCGAACTGCCGGACCGGTTCCCACTCGATGTGGGCCCGGTGCGCGCCGCTGCGCTCGACGGCCGGTGTGGCGGGCAGCGCGGGAGCCGGGGCGGTGGCCGGCTGCGACTCGGGAGCGGCGACGCTGTCGACGACCGCGGGCGCCTGCTGCGGCTCTTCGTCGTCGCCCAGCAGGCTGCGGGGAACCACGACGTGGGCGTCGGTTCCGCCGTACATGTTGGTCTCGAGCTCGACGGCGACGTGGTGCCGCTGGCCCAGCTGCGCGACTACGTAGAGGCCGATCCGCCCGTCCTTGAGCTGCTCGTCGCGGTCGACGCCGCTGGGATCGGCGAGCAGCGCGTTCAGCTTGGTCCGGTCGGCCGGGCTGATGCCCAGCCCGCGGTCCCGGATGTCGATGGCCAGTCCGGCGGTGACCCGCTGGGTGCTGACCGTCACCTGGGTGTCGGGCTCCGAGCAGGCGGTGGCGTTCTCGACGAGTTCGGCGATCAGGTGGATCACGTCGGCGACGGCGTGGCCGTGGACCGTGCCTTCGACCGGCGGCAGCACCTTGACGCGGGCGTAGTGCTCGACCTCGGCGACCGCGGAGCGCAGCACGGTGTACATGGGGACCGGCCGGCTCCACTGCCGCCGCGGCATCGAACCGCCGAGCACGGCGAGGCTTTCCGCCTGCCGGCGCATGCCGGTCACGAGGTGGTCGACGGCGAACAGGCCCTTGAGCAGATCCGGGTCCTCCACCATCTGCTCCAGCTCGTCGAGCCGCTGGATCGCCCGGTGCGCGAGGGACTGCACCCGCCTCGCGATGTTGGCGAACACCGCGACGCTGGGCTCGGCGGTGCCGGTGGGACCGGGGGCCTGCTGCAGGCGGGCCACGGCGAACTCGGCGGCGGCCTGCGCCTGCCGGATCTCGTGGGAGAGCAGCGCGAAGGGATGGCTGCCCGGGGCGGGGTCGTCGGTGGGCCACCGCGGCGCGGGCGGCTCGCCCGCGCGCACCTGCTCCACGAGCCGGGGGAACTCGTTCTTGCCCTGTTCGACGGTGGCGCGCAGGGATTCGATCCACCGCTGCGTGTGCTGCGCGGACTCCTCGACCCACTTCTCGGAGCGCTGGGAGGATTCGGCGATCTGCTTCTCGACGGCGGCCGCCGTGGCGTTGACCCGGTTGAAGGCGATGAGCGCGATGGCCGCGCAGCCGACCAGGCCGCCGCCGAGCACCGTGTAGCGGAGCACGTCGGAAGGATTGGTGGCGAGCACGGCAGCGGCGGCGATCCCCAACACGGCCATGGCGGCCAAATGCACCATGACCAGCCGCGACAATCGACTCCGCAGGTCGTCGTCCGTGCTGCGCCGCGATCCGGGCGAGTGCTCGGATCCCGCGGCCGATGGGGGGAACTCTGACATCAGCGTCCTTGGTACGGGGAATGTTCGGCGACGGGCACGAGTGCCTGAGGTCGGGGCGTCACCGCTGGGACTACTGGTGCTCACTAGTTGATCAACTTTATCACCGAGGGTGATCCTAGCGACACTAAAGGGAGCTGAATAGGCAGGGGGTCGACCTATTGGAAGAATGCGGATTACCTGACGCTACGTGGCGAAACTTCCCGCCCCTATGCGGAATCCGCGACTCCGCTCGCCTGGGTGCGGCGCCCGCCGGGAGTGGCTCCGCGCGTTGTCCGGGCACCCGGTCGAGCGGCTGCTGAGCTGCAGAGACCCTTGGCCTGGGCGGGCCGCGGCGGCGGATGTCCTCGCAGGTGGCGACGCTTCGATACTCCATTCGGGTATATATGATCCGGCGTTCGGCTCATCTTCGCGCGGCGGGTGTCGGCGAAACCGATCCGTCGCCAATTCTTGATCTTTTTCGAAGCTTCCGGCGGAGTCGATCCGGTTCGAGCCAGTTCCCCAATTCATCGGTCCACAGTGGATCGATGTGGTCCAGTGGTGGCGAAATGGAACGCCGGAACGCGTGGCGGGCCCGGGCGTTCGACGGCCGAGCCCGCCGAACCGGTCAGCTCTGCGCGGCGCCGCTCGCGATCCGCTCCAGCCGGTTCCGGTAGTCCGCCCACCACTCCTGATCGCCGGGGGCCATCATCGGGATGTCCTCGTGCAGGCCGACGGCGCCGTCGATCAGCTCCCGGACGACGTCCGCGTGCCCGGCGTGCCGGTTCGTCTCCGCGATCATGTGCACCAGGATCCCGTGCAGCGTCGTCTCCCGGTCCGGCTCGGCGAACCACTCCACGCAGCCGGCCGAATCCAGCGGCAGCGCCGCGATCGTGCCGTCCGAGTGCTCGCACGCCCGCCGGTACAACCCGACGATGTACTCCCGGGATTCGTCGGCGGTGGCCCACAGGTCCGCATTGGGCTCGGCATCCGGCCTGAACCAGGCCACCGGCTCGTCGAAGGGCTCGCCGAAGACGTGGCTCAGGTACAGCAGCTCGACGGTGATCAGGTGCTTGACCAACCCCAGCAGGTTGGTGCCGGTCGGCGTCAGCGGTCGGCGGATGTCGCGCTCGGGAAGCCCGTCGAGCTTCCACAGCAGCGCCGCGCGCGCCTCCCGCAGGTACCGGTGGAGATCGGTTTTCAGGTCTGCCTCGGCCATTGTGGATCGTCTCCTGCGCAAGCGGTCGATGTCAGGTCGACACAGGGACTCCAGCGATGCGGCAGAATCGTCGACCGTGAGCGAAGTTTTTTCCGCGCGGACTTCGGATCCGGTGGCGGAGGACGACCTGGCGCGGGCGCGCGACGGTGACGATGCGGCGTTCACCCGGCTCGTGAAGCCGCTGCGCCGCGAGCTGCACGCGCACTGCTATCGCATGCTCGGCTCCACCTACGATGCCGACGACGCCTTGCAGGACGCGCTCCTGCGGGCGTGGCGCGGCCTCGCACGCTTCGAAGGTCGCAGCTCGCTGCGCTCATGGCTCTACACCGTGGCCACCCGCACCTGCCTGGACGCGATCGAAGCGCGCGGCAAGCGGGCGCTGCCCGTCGACCTCGGCCCGGCCAGCGACCGCGCCGTGACCGGCGATGTTCCGGTGACCGAAGTCGCCTGGCTGGGGCCCTACCCGGACGCGGGCCTCGGCGACGGCCCGGCCGGCCCGGCTTCGCGCTACGAACAGCGCGAAGCCGTCGAGCTCGCCTTCGTCGCGGCGCTGCAACACCTGCCGGGCAACCAGCGGGCGGCGCTGCTGCTCTTCGAGGTGCTCGGCTTCTCCGCCGCCGAGATCGCCGCCACCATGAAGACCACGACCACGTCGGTGAACTCGGCCCTGGCACGCGCCCGCAAGATCGTCGCGGAGCGCGTCCCGGCCCGCACCCAGCAGCAGGCGCTGCGGGAGATCGACGACGCGCGCCTGCACGAGATCGTCGGCGGGTTCGCCGCCGCGCTGGAACACGGCGACGCCGACGCCCTGGTCGCGCTGCTGACCGAGGACGTCACCTGGTCGATGCCGCCGATGCGGCACTGGTACCGGGGCATCGAGGCCGTCACCGACTTCGTCGTGCACGTCCCGCTGGTCTGCGGTGCCTGGCGGCACCTCCGGACCAGCGCCAACGGCCAGCCCGCGGTGGGCTGCTACCTCTGGGACGACGCGGCGGGCGCCCACCTGGCCTGGTCGGTGAACGTGCTGACGCTGCGCGACGACCGCATCGCCGAGGTCACGTCGTTCATCGGCCGCGACCACTTCCCGCCCTTCGGCCTGCCCACCGAGCTGCCCTGACGGGGATCGTGAGCACTTCCGGCGCTACCCGCACGGCCACGCGAAACGAGCCTGAGAACAGCTTTCGTCAGCTGGTGATGTCCTTGCGGTTGAAGCGCCAGATCGCCAGGGCGGCGAAGACCGCCGCGTAGGCCAGGCCGGAGAACGCCCCGTGCGCCATCGCCGTCCAGTCGACGTCGTGGCCCAGCAGGTCCGAGTAGGCCGTCGAGTAGTGCGTCGGCAGGTAGTTCCGCAGGTCTCCCAGCGCGGTGATCTGGTCCAGGATCTCCGACAGGATCGACACCACCACCGCGCCGCCGACCGCGCCCAGCGGCGCGTCCGTGCTGACGCTTAGGAACAGGGCCAGCCCGGCGATCCAGGCCAGGTGCACCGCCAAGTAGACCGTGGCCGCCGCGAGGCTGATCACCCCGGTCGGGAACGGCACCGCCTCGCCGGTGATGCTCACCAGGTCGCCGCCGCCGTACCACACCAGGCCCACACCGAGCGCGACCGCCGACAGCAGGAGCAGCCCGAAACCCGACAGCAGCGCCGAAACGACCGCCTTCTGCCGGAGCAGCCGGGTGCGGGGGATGGGCGCGGCGAGCAGGTACCGCAGGCTCGACCAGGACGCCTCGCTGGCCACGGTGTCGCCGAAGAACAACGCCACCACCACGACCAGCAGGAAGTTGGTCGAGGCGAACAGCGTGAACACCGCGAAGTTCAGGCCGCTGGCGGTGGCGATGTCGGCCAGCGTGCGGCCGCGCCGCCCGCCGTCGTCGCCGAGTTCGAAGGCCAGCAGCAGCAGGAACGGCAGCACGGCGAGGAAGCCCAGCGCCAGCCGGGTGCGGCGGCGCCGGAGCTGCCGCGCCAGCTCCACCCGAACCGGCAGGGTCCGCTTCGCGCGGTAGCCCTCGACGCTGCCGTCGGCCTGGTTCGGCTGGCGGCGGCCGGACCGGACCACCGCGGTCTCGGCCGTGTCCAGCTGCCCGACCTTGGGTCCTTCGGCGTCCTCGGTCACCGGTGATCCTCCCCGACCAGCTGCAAGAAAGCGTCCTCCAACCGCCGCCGCGGCCCCACCTGGTGCACTCCGATCCCGGAGGCGACCAGCACGTTCACCGCCACCGCGGTCGAGTGCCCGGCGAGGTCGGCGTGCACCAGGTCGCCGTCGGTCTCCACGGGGCCGAGCCCTTCGATGGTGCACAGCGCCTCGGCGGCCTGCTCCGGCTGGTCGACCCGGAAGGTCGCCTCGCCGTTGACCGACACGATGTCGCCCACGCTGCCCGCCGTCACCAGCCGGCCGTTCTGCATGACCACCACGTGCGTGCAGGTCTGCTCGACCTCGGCGAGCAGGTGGCTGGACACCAGCACCGTGCGGCCGGTGGACGCGTAGCGGCGCAGGATCTCGCGCATCTGGTGGATCTGCGGCGGGTCCAGCCCGTTGGTCGGCTCGTCGAGCACCAGCAGCTCCGGCAGCCCCAGCATCGCCTGCGCGATCGCCAGCCGCTGCTTCATGCCCTGGCTGTAGGTGCGGACGGGGCGGCGGGCCGCCGTGCCGAGGCCGGCGATCTGCAGCACCTCGTCGAAGCGGGCCTGCAGCATCGGCCGCCCGGTCGCCGCCCAGTAGTACCGCAGGTTGTCCAGCCCGGACAGGTGCGGCAGGAAGCCCGGCGTCTCCACCAGCGAACCCACCCGGGACAGCACCGGAGCCCCGCCGGCCACCCGGTGGCCGAACACCCGGATCTGCCCGGCACTCGGCTTGAGCAGCCCCAGCAGCATCCGCAGCGTGGTCGTCTTGCCCGCCCCGTTGGGGCCGAGCAGCCCGACGATCTGACCGCGCTCGACGCGGATCGACAGGTCCTGGACCGCGGCCGGCTTCTCCGGGTACGACTTGGTCAGCCCGGCGATCAGCAGCGGCGTGTCGGCCAGCAGCGGGTCGACGTCATCGGTGCTCTTGCGCCGGATCAGCGAGAGCACCCACGCCGCCAGCGCCGCCGCGATGATGATGCCGATGCCGACCAGCGGCGCCACCGGCACCGAGTTGCCGGTCGTGGTCTCGCCGCGCACCGACGGGATCGACACCGAGCCGTCGCCGGCCAGGCCGATGCGGTGCACCGCCGGTTCCCGCGGCACCGCGTAGGCCTGGTCGGTGGTGGCCACCGCCAGTTCCAGCCGGTGACCG
Organism: Saccharopolyspora sp. NPDC003752; assembly: GCF_053605825.1. Classification (NCBI taxonomy): domain Bacteria; kingdom Bacillati; phylum Actinomycetota; class Actinomycetes; order Pseudonocardiales; family Pseudonocardiaceae; genus Saccharopolyspora; species Saccharopolyspora sp. NPDC003752. The sequence goes on from NZ_JBSGJZ010000042.1 coordinate 27,144, forward strand.
GTCTCCAGCGGGTGCACGACGCCCGGCAGCGCCACGTCCACCTCGACCGGCGTGCCGTCCGCCGGCAGGCCGGTCACGTGCAGCGGCGACACGGCGTTGCCGATCAGGCTGCGCTGCTGGTCCGGGCCGACGTCGTAGAGCTTGGTGAACAGCACCGCGTCCCCGGTCGCGGGCTGGCCGGGCACCGACGCCACCGAAATCCGGGTCTGCGCCGTGCCGGAGATCAGCAGCTGGCTGTCCAGCGGATCGGTGCGGAACACCGCCGCCTGGCCGGGCAGGTCGCGCGCCAGCGAGCGGCCGAGGCTGCCCGCGGCGTCGAGGACCTCGCCGGCGCCGGGCAGCGAGCTGGTCGCGGCCGGGCTGCCGCCCGGCGGGTTGACCACCTGCGTGACCGCGCCGTGCAGCTGCAACGCGAAGCGCGGCGTGCGCTCGGCGTGCACGCCCGGGTAGGCGGGTGCCGACACGGTGCGCACCGGGATCTCGCCGTTGCGCTGCGGCCGTCCCGCGATGTCGTACTCGAAGGCCGTGCCGGGATCGGGTACCGGCGGCACCCCGCCGAGGTGGAAGGCGAACCAGTCCGCGATGCGTCCCCGCAGCGCCGCGTCCGGCGAGGCGCCGTCGTGACCGCCGGCGAACCAGATGGTCTTGACCTTGCCCCCGGCGGCGGAGATCTGCCGGGCGTTGGCGTCGGCCTGGTCGAGGCCGAACAGGGTGTCCCGTTCGCCCTGCACCAGCAGCGTCGGCACCGTGATGCGGGAGGTGACGGTCTTGGGGGAGACGCGGTCGAGCAGGTCCAGCGTCGACTGCCCGGCGCGGCCGGTCTGCGCCACCTCGGTGTAGGCAGCGCACACCTGCTCGGTGAAGCTCCCGCAGGTCAGCGGCTGCCCGGTCGGCATGGCCGCGGCGCCGTCGGACGTCGGCGGGGCCTGCGGCGGGTCCTCGGCGCGGTGCTCCGGCGAGCTCCCCGCCGAGAACAGCAGCCCCGCCCACGCCTGCTTGAACACGCCCTGGGCGGACGCGGCGCCACGGGCCGGGGTGCCGCCGTCGATCTGGTCCCGCGAGGCGGCATTGGGCAGCAATGCCTGGCCGAGGTCGTTGTAGGTCATCACCGGCGCGATCGCGTCGACCCGCCGGTCGGTGCCGGCCAGCAGCAGGCTCAGCGCGCCGCCGTAGGAGCCGCCGGTGACGCCGACCTTCGGATCGCCCTCGCCGTCGCGCAGCACCTCGGGCTGGCGGGCCAGCCAGTCCAGCAGCTGGCGGGCGTCGGTCACCTCGTAGTCGGGGTCGTTCAGCGCGATCTTCCCGGTGCTGCGGCCGAAACCGCGGGAGGAATAGGTGAGCACGGTGAACCCGCGCTGCGCCAGCTCCTGCGCCTGCGCCGCGGTGTCGTCCTTGCTGCCGCCGAAGCCGTGCGCGAGCAGGATCGACGGCGCCGGGGTGTCCGCCGGGGCGAACAGCGTGACGTCGATCTGCACCCGCTCGTTCGCGCCGGGGCCGTCGAGCACGTCCAGCAGCGCTTCCCGGGGCGCTGCCGGCGTGGCGGCCGGTTTCTCGTCACCGGACCACAGGAAAGCACCGAACACCACGAGAGCAACGCAGGTAAGGGCTATCAGCGCGAGGCCCTTGCGGCGACGGGGGGAGGCGGACACGCATTCGACAGTAGGTGAAGACGACGGCACCGGATTCGTTCCAGACGGGGGCGAAGGCAAGACGCTATGAACCAGAGACCAAACAGCAACCGGACACGTCGTCGTGCCGACCGCCGAGGCCGCTTCCGCATCCCCGCGTGCGGTCCCGGTGCGACCGGGCGGTGGTGATCATAGCGATGATCGGGTGAGACGCAATGATCTCGTGGCGGCCGTCGGTGTGATGCCCCGATGGCTCCCGTTGCCGCCCTGAGCGGTCCCCCGTACGGTTCGCGACGTGATGTTCGTTGCTTGTGCGACCCCGGGGTGGTGTGCGGACCCACGCATAAGTGACAATCTTGGCAGTGGAGGGGAGTATTCCTTCGCGGCGGTGTCGTCATCACGGAACTTGCTCGGACAAGCCCGGTGCCGTCGACCGGCCGAAGGCCGGTGGAAGAGACCTCCGGTCCCTGGCGCATGCCCTGAACCGGAGGTGATGAATTGGGTGCCGTGACGTTGCTGGCCCAACAGGCGCAGCCCGCAGTCGATCGACTGGACGTTCCCTGGTGGATCTGGGCGGCCACGCTCGGCGGCCTGGCCCTGCTGCTCCTGCTCGACCTCGTGATAGTGGACCGCAAGCCGCACGAGGTGACCACCGCCGAAGCAGCCAAGTGGGTCGTGTTCTACGTCGGTTGCGCGATCCTGTTCGGGATCGGCGTCTGGGTGTTCGGGGACTCGCACTTCGCGATCGAATACTTCACCGGTTACATCACCGAGTACTCGCTGAGCGTGGACAACCTGTTCATCTTCATGGTGATCATGTCCAGCTTCGCGGTGCCGTCCATCCACCAGCACCGGGTGCTGCTGATCGGCATCCTGCTGGCGCTGGTGATGCGCGGCATCTTCATCGCGGTCGGCGCCGCGCTGATCGCCCAGTTCGTCTGGGTCTTCTTCATCTTCGGCGCGTTCCTGATCTGGACCGCGGTCAGCATGGTCCGCAAGAAGGACGAGGACGAGGAGTACCAGGAGAACGCGGTCGTCCGCTGGGTCCGCAAGGTGTTCCCGGTGACCGACGACTACCACGGCGCCAAGTCGACCGTGAAGATCGACGGCAAGCGCTTCCTGACCCCGATGTTCGTGGTGATCGTCGCGATCGGCAGCGCCGACCTGCTGTTCGCGGTGGACTCGATCCCGGCGATCTTCGGCATCACCCAGGACCCGTTCCTGGTCTTCGCCGCCAACGCCTTCGCCCTGATGGGCCTGCGGCAGCTGTACTTCCTGCTCGGCGGCCTGGTGGACAAGCTGATCTACCTGTCGGTCGGCCTGGCGGTGATCCTCGGGTTCATCGGCATCAAGCTGATCCTGCACGCGTTCCACGAGTACCACCTCGTGCCGGAGTGGCTGGAGATCACCAACTGGATGTCGCTGGCCTTCATCATCGTGGTCCTGGGCATCACCACCTGGGCCAGCCTGGCGAAGTCGAAGAAGGACACCGAGTCGCAGCAACAGGAACCGGCCGAGAACGCCTGACCTGACACGCGAGTGCCCGGAGTTCCACATGAGAACTCCGGGCACTTTTGTTGTGGACGTTGGCATTCATGATGTCGGGGATCCCACAGCGAGAAGGCCCCTGAGGTTCCGCTACCCGCACCGCTGAGCAAGACGAGCCTGGAAGCAGGAACTTCAGTCGAGCAGGGTGTAGCTGAGTTCTTTGCAGACCCGTCCCAATGGGACGTCCAGTCCCGGGTGGCTCAGGGGCAACAGGACGTCCGGGGAATCCGGGAGCGCCGTTGCCGCCGGCGGGTCCCACAGGCACAGCGACGGGTTGCCCGCGTCCATCGAGGACCGGTACCAGAGGCCGTCGAGTTCCGGGTAGGCCGCGCGGATGCCGCGGGCCCACGCCTGGGTGCGGAGCTTGGGGCCGCTGCTGATCGCCTGCGAGGCGCCGGCCCGGGTGGGCCACAGGCCCGTCAGGTCCAGCAGCCGGAGCGTCCGACGTGGACGGAACAGCACCAGGTGCGGGCTGCGCGTCCGGCGGTCCACTGTGGAGGTCGCCTGGTAGACCTCGGCGATGCAGGTCTGCACCGACAGCGAGAAGTACAGCACGCCGTGTTCCCGGGTGACCGTTGGGCCGCCCTGGGAGTTGGGCAGGTGCGGGTCGAACCGGGCGTGCGGCAGCGGGCCGGCGTAGCGGAAGCTGTTCCACTGCTGCGGGTGGTTGCCCCCGGAGGTGAACACGCGCACGAGGCGAGTGCCAGCGGGCACCGCGATGACGTCTTCGGTGCGCCGGAGCATCGCCTGCAGCGCAGCGGGCGCTGGCGGCTGTGGTAGCCGTGCCATGGAGGTCCTGGGTTGGTGTCTCGAAGGTTGGGGAGTGCGCTCAGGCCGGGGTGCCGATGGTGGCGGCGAGCTCGGCGACCCGCTGTGGATCGCCGCCGGCCAGCAGCCACTCGCGCGGGCTCGCCGGCCGGTCCCCGATTTCGAGGTCCTCCTGCGGCGTGGTCATGAAGTTGGCCAGCACGAGCGCCGGCTGGTCGGCGGGCATCAGCGCGAGCACGGCGTCCAGGCCGGGCAGCACGTCGGTGTCGCTGAACTGCCACGCTGGCAGTCGCCATCCGCCGCGGTCCTTCCAACCGATCAGCCGTCGTTCGCTGATGCGGTGACGGATCCGGCTGCTGTCCACTCCCACGCGGTCCGCGGCCTGGTTGACCGAGAGCGCGGTGTCGCGCAGCACCGCCTGTTCGGCGACGGTCCGCGCCCGAGCGTCGACTTCGGAGTCGCTCAGCGGCGTCAGGTCCAGGCCTGCTTCGGTGAGCGCCCGTCGCTCCGCCTCGGTGAAGTGCGCGGCTGGGTCCACCTGCGGCGAGGTGAGCTTCTTCGCAGCGTCCTCGACCAGGGTCAGGAATTCGTTGGCGGTGACCTTTAAACCGGCTCGTGCCAACACGGTCTCCAGCGCGGCTGACATGACTCCAGGGTAGCGCGGGATTCGGGAAATGTGTGCGCGAACGTGCGCCCCAGTGCGAAATATCACTTGTCGTAGCATGTGGATTGCGCAACGTGACTGCCGGCCGACTCCGGTCGGGGTGTTCTTTGGCGTGATCGTGGATCTGAAGACCCCGACCGGAGTCGGATGTGGCTACGGCAGGCTGTCCAAATGGGTCCGAACCGGATCCGAGAAGGCATTGCCGCTGCTGACGTCCCAGTTGATCGACCAGGTCATCACGCCGCCGATCTCGGGGCGCGGCTGGTCCGGGGTGTACTGACCGCAGTCGGTGCCCGCCGCCAGGCAGCTCAGCGCGTTGTTGACGATCGATGGATCGACGTACCCGCTACCGGCCGCCGATGCGGTCGCGGGCAGGCCCAGCGAAACCTGGTCCGGGCGCAGCGCCTGCAGCAGGGTGCACGCCTGTGCGGTGATGAAGTCGACCGAGCCCTGGCTGTAGACCTGGCCGTCGCAGCCGTTCATCGAACCCGAGTTGTAGTACTGGGTGTGCACGACGGTGAGGATGTCCTTGACGTTCTCGATGAGTTGCAGGTAGGAGCCGCCGGGCTGCACGTCGAGGGTCTGCGGCGCCATGGTGAGCACGAATCCGTCGCCGACGCGTTCGCGCAGCTGGCGGATCGCGCTGGTCGTGTTGGCGACGTTGAGCCCGTGCTCCAAGTCAATATCTAACCCATCGATGCCGTAATCGGTTAAAATTTTTCCAACCGAGTCGACGAAATTTGCGACGTTCGCTTCGCCGCCCAGATCGACGTTTCCCTTTTCGCCGCCGATGGACAGCACGAACGACTTGCCCTCGGCCTTCTTCGCGGCGATGTCCGCTTTGAGTTGTTCGTCCGTGTAGCCGCCGAGTGCGGTGGACAGCTCCGGGTCGACGTTGAAGGTGACCGCGCCCGGTTTGGCTGGATCGGCGTTGCCGAAGGCCAGTGCGATGACGTCGTAGTTCGCCGGGACGTCGCTGATCTTCAGCGGCTTGGCGCCGTTGACGAAGTTCTGCCAGTACCCGGTGAGGTGGTGGTTGGGCACGGCCTCCGGAGTGGCGGCGGAGCCGGCTGTCGCGAACGCGAGTGCGGTGGCGAGGACGGCCGCGGCGAGCGCGGCCAGTCTTCCGGTCATGCGGGCCTCCGTGGGGTGAGAGCCGGATGATGTCCTCGAAAAATGGACTGGACCAGTTGGCCGGTCAAGGTTTTGGCGAGGTTGCGACGCCGGAGTTGCGCCGCTTGGAGCACGGCATGCCGCCGAGGGTTGACGAGACGGGGCACGGGCCGTTGACTGGACGTACCGACTGGTCGGTCTCAACGTGGAGGTGACGTGTTGGGCAGCGCGTACGACGAACGGCCTTGGCTGGCGCTCTACGACGGCGACGTGCCCGTGGCGATCGAGCCGCGGTTCGGCACCATGCTCGAACTGTTCGCCGCGGCCCGCCGGGACCATCCGGATCGCGTGGCCATCACCTACTTCGACGGCCGGCTCAGCTACCGGGAGCTCGACGAGCTCAGCGACGGCCTGGCCTGCCACCTCGTCGAACACGGTGTCGGCCGGGGCGACCGGGTGGCGCTGTACCTGCAGAACGTGCCGCAGTTCGCGATCGCGCTGCTGGCCGGGTGGAAGGCCGGCGCGATCGTGGTGCCGCTCAACCCGATGTACCGGACCCGCGAGCTGACCAAGATCCTCGCCGACGCGCAGCCGGCCGCGGTCGTCTCCTCCGAGCAGGGCTGGCACGACGTCCTCGGCGAGCTCGCCGGCCCCGCCGGGGTGCGGGTCGCGATCACCACCAGCGAGCTCGACCTGCAGACCCGGCACGACCCGCGGCTGTTCGCCGAGCTCGAACGCCGCCCGGCTGCTGGCTGCGCGGACCTGCTGGCGGTCGCGCGGGCGCACGCCGGCCGGCGGCCGCCGGAGGTCGAGCTGTCGAGCTCGGACGTCGCGCTGCTGGTCTACACCTCGGGGACCAGCGGCGTGCCCAAGGGCGCCACCAACACGCACGGCAACGTCGTGTTCAACGCCGAAGGCATGCGGACCCGCGTCGAGAAGCTCGGCGGCAACGGGATCTTCGGGCTCGCACCGCTGTTCCACATCACCGGCCTGGTCTGCGAGCTCGGCGCCGCGCTGGCCCTGGGCAGGCAGCTCGACCTGGTGTACCGCTTCGAGCCGGGCGTGGTGCTCGACGCGCTGGCCGAGCACCGGCCCTGCTACATGGTCGGCCCGTCCACCGCGTACATGGCCCTGATGAACCACCCGGACGTGACCGCCGGCCACTTCTCCTCGCTGGAGCTGGTGTACTCCGGCGGCGCGCCGCTGCCGTCGGCGGTCGTCGAGGCCTTCCGCGCGCGGTACGGCCACTACATCCGCAACGGCTACGGCCTGACCGAGACGACCGCGACGGCGACGTCGGTGCCCGCGCACCTGGAGGCTCCGGTCGACGAGGAGTCGGGCACGCTCAGCGTCGGCTTGCCCACCTACAACACCGTGTTGCGCATCGTCGACGACACCGGGCAGGACCTGCCGGTCGGCGAGGTCGGTGAGATCGTCGTCGACGGGCCGATGGTGGTGCCGTCCTACTGGAACAAGCCGGAGGAGACCGCGGCGGGCATCCGCGGCGGCCGGTTGCACACCGGCGACGTCGGGTTCATGGACGCGCAGGGCTGGTTCTACGTCGTGGACCGCAAGAAGGACATGATCAACGCCTCCGGCTTCAAGGTCTGGCCGCGCGAGGTGGAGGACGTCCTCTACGGACACCCCGCGGTGCGGGAGGTCGCCGTCGTCGGCGTGCCGGACTCCTACCGGGGCGAGACGGTCAAGGCCTACGTCAGCCTGAGCGCGGGCGCGTCGGCCACCGCCGAGGAGCTCGTGGCCCACTGCAAGCGGCAGCTCGCCGCGTACAAGTACCCGCGCAGCATCGAGATCCTCGACGAGCTGCCCAAGACCGCGACCGGCAAGATCCTGCGCCGCGAACTGCGGGACACCGCCCGGGCCGCTGCGCGGTGACGGGCCGTTCGGCATCGGAAGTGCCTGGAGAGGAAGGAAATTCATGAGCAAGCGTTTCGACGGCAAGGTGGCGATCGTGACCGGCGCCAGCCGCGGCATCGGCCTGGCCATCGCCGAGCGCCTGGTGTCCGAGGGCGCGAAGGTCACCCTGACCGCGCGCAAGCCCGAGCCGCTGGCGGAGGCGGTGCAGGGCCTCGGCGGGGCGGAGAACGCGCTCGGCATCGCGGGCAAGGCCGACGACGCGGAGCACCAGGCGGAAGCGGTCGCCAAGACCGTGGAGACGTTCGGCCGGGTGGACATGCTGGTCAACAACACCGGCATCAACCCCGCCTACGGGCCGTTGATCGAGCTGGAGCACGGCATCGCGCGCAAGACCTTCGAGGTCAACGTGCTCGCGGCGCTGGCGTGGACCCAGCAGGTGCACCAGGCGTGGATGAAGGAGCACGGCGGCTCGGTGCTCAACGTGTCCTCGGTGGCCGGTCTGCGGCCCGCGCCGGGCATCGGCTTCTACGGCGCCACCAAGGCGATGCTGGCGTACATCACCAAGGACCTCGCGGTGGAACTCGGCCCGAAGGTCCGGGTCAACGGCGTCGCCCCGGCCGTGGTGAAGACGAAGTTCGCCACCGCGCTGTACGAGGACAAGGAGGACGAGGTCGCCGCGGGTTATCCGTTGAAGCGACTGGGAATTCCGGCCGACATCAGCGGCGCGGCGGCGTTCCTGCTCTCCGACGAGGCCTCGTGGATCACGGGACAGGTCCTCGTGCTCGACGGCGGCGTGACCCTGAAGGGCGGTGTGTGAGCTCTTGGTGATTTCGCGCGAAGTCATCATCCGGCACGCGTGGGAATCGGCGATTTCGCGCGAAATCGCCGCTGGTGCAAGCGGAACCAGACTCGGGAAGGGCGGTGTGCGAGTTGCAGCTCGCTGATGCGGTCGTGGTGATCACCGGTGCCGGCAACGGGATCGGCGCGGCGATGGCCCGGAAGTTCGCGGCATCCGGGGCGAAGGTCGTGCTCGGCGACGTGGAAGCCGACGCGGTGCGGAAGGTGGCCGCCGAGACCGGCGGCACGGCGGTGCCCGGCGATGCGGCGGGCGAGGACGGCGTGCGCGCGCTGGTCGACACGGCGCTCGGCGAGCACGGGCGGATCGACCTGTTCTGCGCCAACGCCGGGATCTCCCGCGGCGGCGGGCCGGAGGCCGACGAGGCCGCCTGGGCGCAGTCCTGGGAGGTCAACGTCATGGCGCACGTCCGCGCCGCCCGCGCGGTGCTGCCGCACTGGCTGGAGCGGGGCCAGGGGCACTTCCTGGCCACTGTGTCGGCCGCCGGGCTGCTGACGATGCTGAAGGCGGCGCCGTACTCGGTGACCAAGCACGCCGCGCTCGGCTTCGCCGAATGGCTGGCGATCAGCTACGCCGACCAGGGCATCACGGTGCAGGCGCTGTGCCCGCAGGGTGTGCGCACCAACATGCTCGGCACCAGCAGCAACGCCGGCGAGGTGATCCTCGCGAAGGGCGCGCTCGAACCGGAGGAGGTCGCCGACGTGGTCGCCGACTCGCTGGGCAGCGGTGAGTTCCTGATCCTGCCGCACCCGGAGGTCGCCGACTACTACGCGCTGCGGGCCGCCGAGCCGCAGCGCTGGCAAGCCGGGATGCGAAAGCTCCAGCGCAAGGTGCAGTAGGAGAAGGTGTCGCCGCCGGTTCGCGCCGGCGGGTCGATACGCTGGGTGTAGATCGACAGGGGAGGTTGACATGGCGCGATCGGCGAACGGTCGCACTACTGCCGGACCGGCGGTGGGCGCCGAACCGGTTCCGCAGCGGTTGCTGGCCATGGCCACGCGGTTGTTCGCCGAGCAGGGCTTCGAGATGACCTCGGTGCAGCAGATCGTCGACGCGGCCGGGGTCACCAAGGGGGCGATGTACCACTACTTCGGCTCCAAGGACGACCTGCTCTACGAGATCTACGCGCGGGTCCTGCGGGTCCAGCAGGCGCGGATGGAGAGCGCGGCGGAAAGCGAGGCTCCGGTGCAGGAGCGGCTGCACGCGGTCGCCGCGGACGTCGTCGCCACGACGGCGGCGAACCTCGACGACACGGTGATCTTCTTCCGCTCGATGCACCTGCTGCACCCGGACAAGCAGGCCGAGGTCCGGGCGCAGCGGCGGCGCTACCACGAGCGGGTGCGGGCGCTGATCGAGGAGGGCCAGCGCTCCGGGGTGTTCCGCGAGGACAAGGCCGCCGACCTGGTGGTCGACTTCTTCTTCGGCGCGGTGCACCACCTCGGCACCTGGTTCCGCAAGGACGGCAAGCTCACCGGCGAGGAGGTCGGCGAGCAGTTCGCAGACCTCCTCATCTCGTCCCTGCGCCCGTAGTCGCTACCGGCACTCCTGCAATTCCCGGTCACTGCCGGGGAATTCGCCGTGCAGCGCTTTCTCGATGCGGTCGACGTCCCCGCGCTCGCAGGGCGGCAGTGGTGCGCCGGCGGATTCCCGCAGGTGCGCCGCTGCCCCGAGCAGGCCCTTCGCCCGCCCGGGCTGGCCTGCGAGCAACCGGGCGCCGGCGAGGCCCTCCAGCGCCAGTGCGACCGCTCGCGGGTCGCCGGTGCGCCGGGCCGCGGCGAGGCCCTGTCCGTGCAGGTCGAACGCGGTGTCCGCGTCCCCGCGCTGTTCGGCGGCGAAGCCCAGTTCGGCGAGGATCAGCGCCGCGCCGTTGTCCGCCTCGAACCGCCGGTTCCACTCCAGCCACGGCCGCAGCAGGGTTTCGGCCTCGGCGAACCGGCCGCGGCGGCGCGCGGAAAGCGCGAGCCCCACCTCGGCGAACTCCTGGCCCGCCGAGTCGCCGTGCTCGACGGCCAGCGCCCGTCCCCGCTCGTGCAGTTCGTCGGCGCGGTCGTGGTCGCCTTCCAGGAGCGCGATGCGGCCCAGCTCGGACCAGCGCATGGCGGCGTCCGGCCACAGCGCGAGTTCCTCGGCGAGCTCGACCCCTTCGCGTTGCCAGGCGGCCGCCGCGGGGTAGTCGCCCGCGATCTCGGCGAGCCTGCCGAGCACGGCGCAGGCCTGGACCCGGCCCCAGCGGTCGCAGGTCTCGCGGAACAGCGCGAGGCTCCGTTCGGCGTCCACAGTGGATTGTTCCAGTTCGCCCCGGACGTGGCGCTGCACGGCGCGCACGCTGAGGGCGGCCGCCACGCCCCAGCTGTCGTCGAGGTCCTCGAACTCGGCCAGCGCCGCGCGGATGAGCTCCTCGCCGACCGGCATGTCGCCGAACCGCGTCGCGGCGTAACCGAGGAACCAGCCCGCCATCGCGCGTTCGCAGGGATCGTTGATGGCGTCGCGCAGGCGCAGCGCGGTGCGGCTGTCGACGGGTTCGCCGGTGAGCAGCCGAAAACCGGTGTGCCAGGCGGCGACCACCGCGGATCCCGCGGCTTCGGTGGCCCGCCGCGCCTCGGTGAGCCGTCCGCGCAGGAACCAGTACCACGCCATCGCGCGTGCCAGGCGGGACGCGAACCCGCCGTCGCCGAGGGCGCGGCGCAGGTTGCCGGTCTCGGTGTCGAGGCGGCTCAGCCAGCGCTGCTGTTCCGGGCCGTGCAGGTGCTCGGCCGCTTCCTCGGCGAGCGAGGTGTAGTACGCGGCGTGCGCGTGCCGCAACCGGGCGAGCTCCTGCGGCTCCAGCTGCCGCTCGCCGTACGCGGACACCGATTCCAGCAGGCCGTAGCGCGGGCCGTCGGCGGAATGCGCGACGACGACCAGCGAGCGGTCGACCAGTCGCGCCAGCAGGTCGAGCACCTCCGAGTGCCGCACGCCGTCGCCGGAGCACAGGGCCTCCGCAGCGGCGAGCGTGCAGCCGTCGGCGAAGACCGCGAGCCTGCGCAGCACCGTCCGCTCGGCCGCGGTCAGCAGCTCCCAACTCCAGTCGAGCACCGCGCGCAGCGTGCGCTGGCGCGGCGGCGCATCGCGAGGCCCGCCGGTGAGCACGGCGAACCGGTCGTTGAGGCGTTCGGCCAGTTCTGCCGTGCCGAGCGCGCGGACGCGGGCCGACGCCAGCTCGATGGCGAGCGGGATGCCGTCGACGCGGCGGCAGATCGTGGCGATGGTTTCGGCGTTCTCGGCGGACAGCGCGAATCCGGGCGAGGCTGCCGCTGCTCGCACGGCGAACAGCCGCACAGCCCCGGCGCGCTGCACGTCGGCCGACGATGCGCCCGGTGCCGGGACGTCCAACGGCGGCACCTCCCACAGGTGCTCGATCGAGACGCTGAGCGGTTCCCGGCTCGTCGCCAGGACCCGCACGTCCGACGCTGGAAGCACCAGCGGCACGAGCGAGCCGACCGGCTCGACGACGTGCTCGCAGTTGTCCAGCATGAGAAGCAGTCGCCTGCCGCGCAGCGCGTCGGCGAGGCGCTTGACCGATGACTGCGGCCCGGCGCCGTCGCGGATGCCGAGCGCGGCGGCGACCACGTCGGCCAGACCGTCCACTGTGGTCTCCCGTGGCAGGCTGGCGAGTTCGACGAGGCACACCTCGTCCTCGGCGCGGGCCACTTCGAGCGCGAGCCTGGTCTTGCCCACCCCACCCGGTCCCGTCAGCGTCACCAGGCGATGGGTGCAGAGCAGCGCGCGGACGTCGGCGACGGCGTCGTCGCGGCCGACGAGTTCGGTTTGCGGTGCGGGCAACGGCGTCTGCGGCGGCGGGGTCTGTCGTCGCACCGGTGCGGGCGGCTCGGCGCGCAGCATTTCCTGTTGCAGTGCGGTGAGTTCCGCACCCGGTTCGAGTCCGAGCTCGTCGCGGAGAAGCCGGCGCAGCTTGCGGTAGCTGTCGAGCGCCTCGGTGGTCCGGCCCGCGCCGTGCAACGCGCGCAGGTGCGCGGCGCGGAGGCGTTCGCGCAGCGGATGCCGTTCGATCAGCTCGCCCAGTTCGCCGGCCAGCACCGCGTGGTCACCCAGCTGCAACCGCGCCCCGGCGTAGTCCTCCCAGGCCACCAGGCGCTGCTCCTCCAAGGCGGCGGCCGCAGTGCTGGCGAAGCGCTCGTCGGTGAACCCGGCGAACGCCTCGCCGCGCCACAGACCGAGCGCCTCGGCGAGCAGCGCCGCCAGAGCGCCCGGGTCGGTCGTGCGCCGCGCGCGCCCGGTGAGTTCGGCGAACCGCCCGCTGTCCACGGCGTCCGGCGGCACGTCCAGCAGGTAGCCCGGCGGGCGATGCACGACGAGGCCGGCGCCGATGGCGCGGCGCAGGCGCGACACGAGGGTCTGCAGAGCGCCCGACGGGTTGGCGGGGAGCGCGTCGCCCCACAGGTCGTCGACCAGCCGGTCGGCGGACACGACACGCCCCGGGGCGACGAGCAGGGACGCCAGCAGCGCGCGAACGCGAGCCTCGCGCACGGTGACCGGATCGCCACTCGGCGTCCACACCGTGAGCGGCCCCAGCACCCCGAAACGCATGCGATCACGATAACCGCAAGCGGATCGACAGCAGACCGAGAGCGCCGCCGGGCACCTTCGTCTTGTCAACGACGGAACGGAGTTAGCGATGAAGAAGGCGGTTGTCACCGGCGGCACCCACGGCATGGGCCTGGCGATCGTGCGCGAGCTGCTCGCCCTCGGTGCCGAGGTGGTGCTCACCGGCCGCAACGAGCGGAACATCGAGGAAGCGCGCACCGCGCTCAAGGGCGAGAAGGCGCACGTCGTGCGCTCCGACGCGGCCAGCATGGCCGACATCGCCGCGCTCGGCGACTTCGTGGGCGAGCACCTCGGCAGCGTCGACTACCTCTTCGTCAACCACGGCATCGCGCAGTTCGCCGAGCTCGCCGAGGTGACCGAGGAGGCGTGGGACCGGCACTTCGCGGTCAACACCAAGGGCGCGTTCTTCACCGTGCAGCGGCTCGCCCCGCTGCTCAACGAGGGCGGTGCGGTGGTGTTCACCACGGTCGCCAACGACGTCGTGTTCCCCGGGCTGAGCGCCTATTCGGCGTCGAAGGAAGCGATGCGCGCGTTCGCCCACGTGCTCTCGGTGGAGCTGCTGCCGAAGAAGATCCGCGTGAACAGCGTGGCTCCGGGGTACATCAAGACGTCGACGATGGGCGTGGCGGACCTGTCCGACGAGGAGCGCCGGGAGTTCGAGCGGCAGGGTGACGAGTCGACCCCGCTGCGCCGCAACGGCACCGTCGAGGAAGTCGCCGCGGCGGCGCTCTTCCTGGCCGAGGGCGCGACGTTCACCACGAACGTCGAGCTGGCGGTCGACGGCGGTTTCGCGCAGGGACTGGGAGGTCACTGAGGTGGCCGAGGCGCTGGAAAGTCCCGACCCGTCGGTCGCCGAGCACGTGCGCCGGTACCTCGCGACCAACGACGAGAGCGGTTTCCGCGAGGGCGGGGCGGCGAACCTGGTGCTCACCTATCGCGGTCGCAAGACCGGGAAGCTGTACCGGACGGGCCTGTTCTTCGGCGAGGACGGCGGCCGGTACGTGCTCGTCGCGTCGGGTTCGGCGATCACGCACACGCATCCGAAGTGGTACCTGAACCTGGCCGCGAATCCCGAGGCCGAGGTCCAGATCCGCGGCGAGCGCTTCGCCGTGCGAGCCCGCACCGCGGAGGGTGCGGAGCGCGAGCGGCTCTGGCAGCTGATGGTCGACGTGGCGCCGGTGTACCGGACGTACGAGGCGCGCACGCGGCGCGTCATCCCCGTGGTGGTGCTGGAGCGCATCGCGCCCCAGTAGCGGCCGGGGGTCGTGAGTGCTTCCGGTCGCTGCAGCAGCCGAAAGCACTCACGACCGGTCGCCGGTTTCGGTCGTGTTGCGCGGATCGATCAATCCGCCGCCGGGGGTTGCGCCGGGCGGTCCCGGCAGGTTCGCTGCTGCTTGCGCTTTTCCCTCCGGCCGCAGGAGCCAGCATGAGCAGTGAAACCCGGGCCGCCCGGCCACCGAGGCTCGACCGCGTGCTGAACCTGGTGGAACGGGTCGGCAACAAGCTCCCCGAACCGTTCATCCTCTTCGGCCTGCTGTTCCTCGTCGTGGCGGTGGTGTCCACGGTGGTCGCCGCCTTCGGCGTCACCGTGCAGATCCCCGGCGCCGACGAGGTGACGCGGATCCGCGGCGCGTTCAGCGGCGAGGGCCTGGAGTTCCTGTTCACCAAGATGGCGGAGAACTTCATCGGCTTCCCGCCGCTGGAAACCGTGGTCACGATCATGCTGGCGGTGGGGCTCGCGGAGCGGACCGGGCTGCTCACCGCGATGATCCGGGCCGCCTTCGGCGGGGCGCCGCGCTGGGTGCTGCCGTACGCGGTGGGGCTGGTCGGGATCTCGTCCAGCGTGATGGCGGATTCGTCGATGATCATCATCCCGCCGCTGGCCGCGCTGGTGTTCAAGGCGGCGGGCAGGCACCCGGTCGCCGGGCTGCTCGGCGGCTTCGCCGCCACCGGCGCCGGGTACTCCACCGCGCCGGTGGTCACCAGCCTGGACGCGCTGTTCGCCGGGATCAGCAACAAGGTCGCCGAAACACTGCCGCACGCCGGCACCGCGGTCACGCCGGTGTCGAACTACTACTTCAACGTGGTGTCCTCGATCCTGCTCGGACTGCTGGCCGGGGTGCTGATCGACAAGGTCATCGAGCCGCGGCTGGCGCGCACCGGCGTGCCCCGCGAGGAGTCCGAAGTGGCCGACCAGCCGGTGCCCGCGGTGGCGCTGGAGCCCGCCGAGCGGCGGGGGCTGATCTGGGCGGGCGTGGCGTTCCTGATCGCGTTCGGGCTGGTGCTGCTGCTGGTGCTGTGGCCGGATTCGCCGCTGCGCAACGAAACCGGCGGATTCCTGCCGAAGTCGCCGTTGCTGGACTCGGTGACGACGCTGATCTTCTTCGGCTTCGCGGTGCCCGCCATCGTCTACGGCGCGATCGTCGGGGCGATCGGCCGCGCGGCCGACGTGCCGAAGCTGATGGCCGCCGCGCTGCGGGACCTCACCGGATTCCTGGTGCTGGCGTTCATGCTGGGCCAGTTCATCGCGCTGTTCAACTGGACGAACCTCGGCGCGTGGGTGGCGGTTTCGGGCGCGGACCTGCTGCGGGCGCTCGGCCTGGACGGCTACCCGGCGTTCCTCGGGTTCATGGTGCTGGCGTCGACGCTGAACCTGTTCATCATCTCGGGTTCGAGCCTGTGGACGCTGATGGCGGCGGTGTTCGTGCCGATGTTCGTGCTGCTCGGCTTCGAGCCGGGCTTCGCCCAGGCGGCGTTCCGGGTCGGCGACTCGGCGACGCAGATCATGACGCCGCTGAACCCGTACATGATCATCATCCTGGGCTACCTGCGCCGCTACGAACCGAACGCGGGGATGGGCACCCTGGTCGCCAGGATGGTTCCGTTCGTGGTCCCGTTCTGGCTGGTGTGGGCCCTGATCCTGACGGTCTTCTACTTCGCCGACCTGCCCCTGGGCCCCGGCATGGGCATCCACATCGCACCCTGACCCGGACGGGGTACCGGGGTCCGCAATTTCAATGGAAATCAGAGGTTCGGTTTCCATTGAAATTGCGGGAAGAAAGCCCGAAGGGGTGGCACCGGCTGGCCGGCGACACCCCTTCGGGCCGGAGGATCGGTCAGAAGATCACCCGGGTGAGGCCCTCCGCCACGCAGGCCGGTTTCGCGCCGCCCTCGATCTCGATGGTGGACTTGACCGTCAGCTGGAGGCCGCCGGCCACCTCGGTCACGTCCGCGAGCTCCGTGGTGGAGCGGACCCGCGAGCCGACCAGGACCGGGCTGGGGAAGCGGACCTTGTTCAGGCCGTAGTTGATCCCCATCTTGGCGCCCTCGAACTTGTAGGTCTCGGAGTTCAGCTTCGGCAGCAGGCTCAGGGTGAGGAACCCGTGCGCGATCGGGCCGCCGAACGGACCCTGCTCGGCGCGCTCGACGTCGATGTGGATCCACTGGTGGTCCAGGGTGGCGTCGGCGAACAAGTTCACCTGCTCCTGGGTGACGGTGAGCCATTCGCTGGTGCCGAGCTTCTCGCCCTTGGCCGCGACGATCTCTTCCTTGCTGCTGAATACCCGCAACGCAAACCTCCTTGAGCGACAACGAAAAGCTGTGCGCCAGACCGTTGATCCCGGTTGTCTGTCTGTTGTTGTGAAGCGCCGCAGGCGCTTAGCCCGCCCTCGCAACTCGCACCGCTGCGGGTCCTCAGAGGTCGCCTAGCGCGGACAGCCCCGATGCTGGTCATACACGAGTCGAGGCGGCCTCCGAGGTTCCGCTACCGGCACCGCCATGCAAGACGAGTCCGGAGACGGTCCCTACGGCGTGGGCAGGTCGGCGAGTTCGCCGATGCGCTGCCGGTGCGCCTCGGCGATGCCGAAGGTGAGCTGGGAGCTCTTGGCCCGGCCCAGGTAGAGGTGCGCCGAGTGCTCCCAGGTCATCCCGATGCCGCCGTGCAGCTGCAGGTGCTCCTCCGCGGCCTGCACGACCAGTTCGGAGCAGTAGGCCTGGGCGATGGCGACCTCGAGTTCCGCCGACTCGTCGCCGCGCGCCAGGGCGTCGGCGGCGTTGCGGGCCACGGCCCGCCCCGAGCTCACCGCCGCCCACAGGTCGGCCAGCCGGTGCTTGACCGCCTGGAACGAGCCGATCTGGCGGCCGAACTGGTAGCGGGTCTTGGCGTACTCCAGGGTGGCGTCCAGGCATTGCTGGGCCAGCCCGACCTGCTCGGCGCCCAGCAGCCCGGCCGCGGTCACCAGCGCTTGCCGGAGGATCCGCTCGGCGTCGGCGCCGGCCGCGATCCGCTCGCCGACCGCCCCGTCCAGGGCGAGCGTGCCGATCCGCCTGGTGAGGTCCAGCGACGTCGTGGGCGTCCGCGACACCCCGGACACCGAGGTGTCCACCAGGTACAGCGCCGCGCCGTCCGCGTCGGCGGCGGGCACGACCACGTAGTCGGCGACCTCCAGGTCCACCACCGCCGACACCGAGCCGGTCAGCGCGGCGCCGTCGGCCTTCACCGACTGCGGGAACGCGCCGTAGGGCACGGTGGTCAGCCCGACGGCGACGGTGCCGAGCTGCGAGCCGTCGATGAACTGCGGCAGGATCTCCCGCACCCGCGGCTCGTCCGCGCAGGCCACCAGGGTGGCGGTGGTCAGCAGGTTGCTCAGGAACGGCACCGGCGCGACGGACCGGCCGATCTCCTCGGCCACCACCGACAGCTCCCGGGCACTGGCCCCGGCGCCGCCGAGGTCCTCGGGCACCAGCAGCGCGGCGAGCCCGAGCTCGCCGGCGAGGGTCCGCCACAGCGCGAGGTCGTAGGGCTCGTCGGTCTCGCAGCGGGCCAGCACCGCGGTCCAGTCGCACCGGTCCCGCAGCAGCCGGCGGACGTTCGAGCGCAGGTCCTCTTCGACTTCGCTGTAGAGCAGGTCCGGGGCGCTCATCGCGGCAGCTCCTTCCACGGCCGGTCCTTGTCGGTGCGGATCTCCGGCGGCAGGCCCAGCACCCGTTCGGCGATGATGTTGCGCAGGATCTCGGTGGTGCCGCCCTCGATCGAGTTGCCCTTCGCCCGCAGGTACCGGAAACCGGGGCCGCGCTTGACGAAGTCGGTGTACTCGGGCTGGCGGAACGTCCAGTCGTCGTAGGCCAGGCCCGGTTCGCCGAGGAACTCCAGCTCGAACCCGGTGATCGCCTGGTTCTGCTCGGAGTAGGCGACCTTGACCGCGGAGCCCTCGGGGCCGGGTTCGCCGATGGCGAGCTGCTGGCGCAGCCGGATGCTGGTCAGCCGGGTCGCCTCGGCCTCGACCCACAGCCGCAGCAGCCGGTCGTGCAGGCCGTGCGTCCGCTTCTCGGGGTGCTCGCGCCAGGCCTGCGCGGCGAGGCCGATCATGCCGCCTTCCCGCGCGGGCGCGCGCCCGCCGATGGCGACCCGCTCGTTCATCAGGGTGCCCAGCGCGACCTGCCAGCCCTGGCCGACCTCGCCGAGGCGCTGGGAGTCCGGGATCCGCACCCCGGTCAGGAACACCTCGTTGAACTCGGCTTCGCCGGTGATCTGCCGCAGCGGGCGGACTTCCACGCCCGGCGCGGTCATGTCGCAGATGAAGTAGCTCAGGCCCTTGTGCTTGGGCTGGTCCGGGTCGGAGCGGGCGACCAGGATCGCCCAGCGGGCCTGGTGCGCCAGCGACGTCCAGACCTTCTGCCCGTCCACCACCCAACCGTCACCATCGCGCACCGCCCGGGTGGACAGCGCGGCGAGGTCCGAGCCGGCGCCCGGCTCGCTGAACAGCTGGCACCAGATCTCCTCCCCGGTCCACAGGGGACGGAGGTAGCGGCGGCGCTGCTCGTCGTTGCCGAAGCGCAGGATCGTCGGGGCGGCCATGCCCAGCCCGATGACGTTCAGCTGCGGCTTGTTGTCCGGGGCGCCGGCCTCGGCGAAGGCGGCGTCCACCACCGGCTGCAGCTCCCGTGCGGCACCCAGGCCGCCGAGGCCGGCGGGGAAGTGCACCCACGCCAGCCCGGCGTCGAAGCGGGCCCGCAGGAACTCCAGCCGGTCCATCTGCGCTGGATCGTTCGCGGCGAGGAATTCCCCTACCTTGCCGCGGAGTTCGTCGGCGTCCACGGTCATCACGCCTTCGGTCCGCCGGCCACGTAGATCACCTGGCCGGAGACGAACCCGGAGCGCTCGTCGGCGAAGAACGACACCGTGTTGGCGATGTCCTCCGGCTGGCCGACGCGGGCCACCGGGATCTGGCTCGCCGCGGCCTTGGTGAAGTCCTCGAAGTCCATCCCGACCCGCTCGGCGGTCGCCTTGGTCATGTCGGTGGCGATGAAGCCGGGCGCGATGGCGTTGGCGGTGACGCCGAACTTGCCGAGCTCGATGGCCAGCGTCTTGGTCAGGCCTTGCAGCCCGGCCTTGGCGGTGGAGTAGTTGGCCTGGCCGCGGTTGCCCAGCGCGGAGGTGCTGGAGAGGTTCACGATCCGGCCCCACTTGGCCTCGACCATGTGCTTCTGCACGGCGCGGCTCATCAGGAACGCGCCGCGCAGGTGCACGTTCATCACCGTGTCCCAGTCGTCCTCGGACATCTTGAACAGCATGTTGTCCCGGATGACGCCGGCGTTGTTGACCAGCACCGTCGGCCCGCCGAGCTCGGCGGCGATGCGGTCGACCGCGGCCTGCACCTGCCCGGCGTCGCTGACGTCGCAGCCGACCGCCAGCGCGTTGCCGCCGCTGGATTCGATGGCCGACACCGTGTCGGCGCACTGCTTCTCGTCGAGGTCGATGACCGCCACGGCGAAGCCGTCCTCGGCCAGGCGCTTCGCAGTGGCCGCCCCGATTCCGCGCGCGGCACCGGTGACGATCGCGACACGATTGTCTGCCATTTGATCTCCTCGCAGGTTTGGTTGTGGTTGGGGTCGTGAGTGGTAGTGGCCGTTCCAACGACCACTACCACTCACGAGCGATCAGCGGTACTTCTTCAGCTCCCGGCGGGCCAGCGAGCGGCGGTGCACCTCGTCGGGACCGTCGACGATGTGCAGGGTGCGGGCGTGCGCGTACAGGTTGGCCAGCGGGAACTCCTGGCTGACGCCACCGCCGCCGTGCGCCTGGATGGCGCGGTCGATCACCCAGGTGACCATCGCCGGCACCCCGACCTTGATCGCCTGGATCTCGGTGTGCGCGCCCTGGTTGCCGACGGTGTCCATCAGCCACGCGGTCTTGAGCACCAGCAGCCGCGCCTGCTCGATCTTCACCCGCGACTCGGCGATCCAGTGCTGCACCACGCCCTGCTCGGCCAGCGGCTTGCCGAAGGCGACGCGCTCGTTGGCGCGGCGGCACATCAGCTCCAGCGCCCGCTCGGCCATCCCGATGGCGCGCATGCAGTGGTGGATGCGGCCCGGCCCGAGCCGGGCCTGGGCGATCGCGAAGCCCTCGCCCTCGCCGGAGATGATGTTCTCCGCCGGCACCCGGACGTTGTCGAACACGATCTCGGCGTGCCCGCCGTGGTCGGCGTCGTCGTAGCCGAACACGTTCATGCTGCGGATGACCTGCACGCCGGGCGTGTCCTTGGGCACCAGGATCTGGCTCTGCTGGCGGTGCCGCTCGGCGTCCGGGTCGGTCTTGCCCATCACGATCAGGATCTTGCAGCGCGGGCTCATCGCGCCGGAGGAGAACCACTTGCGGCCGTTGATCACGTAGTGGTCGCCGTCGCGCTCGATGCGGGTGCCGATGTTGGTGGCGTCGGAGGAGGCGACGTCGGGTTCGGTCATGCAGAACGCGGAGCGGATCTCGCCGTCCAGCAGCGGCTGCAGCCACTGCTTCTTCTGCTGCTCGGTGCCGAACAGCGACAGCACCTCCATGTTGCCGGTGTCCGGCGCGGCGCAGTTGGTGGCCTCCGGGGCCAGCCGCCCGGCCCGCCCCATGATCTCGGCCAGCGGCGCGTACTGGAGGTTGGTCAGCCCGGCGCCGTGCTCACCGGGCAGGAACAGGTTCCACAGGCCGCGCTTGCGGGCCTCGGCCTTGAGGTCCTCCATGACCTGCGGGTGCGCCGACCACCGGTCGTCGGCCGCGGCCAGCTGTTCGAGGAACACCGGTTCGGCGGGGTAGACGTGGGAGTCCATGAAGTCCAGCAGCTGCTTGCGCAGCTCCTCGGTGCGTTCGTCGTAGCCGAAATCCATCTCATTCCTCCTTGAGGGTGGCGAGACCCTGGGCGACCAGTGGGGCCACCAGAGCGCCGACGTGCTGGAAGCCCTCGCCGACGGTCTGGTTGTGGATGAAGCGGTAGTGGATCCCTTCCAGGATCACGGCGATCTTGAAGAACCCGAACGCCAGGTACCAGTCCATTTCGGACAGATCGGTGCCGCTGCGTTCGGCGTAGCGGTCCAGCAGCTGCCGGGCGGTGGGGAAGCCGTACTCGGGGCCGACGCCCTTCGCGATGGGGTTGTGCTCAACGCCGTTGAAGCCCTCCCAGTACACGGCGAGCAGCCCGAGGTCGGTGAGCGGATCGCCGAGGGTGGCCATCTCCCAGTCCAGCACGGCCCGGATGCGCTGGTCGTCGCCGACGATCACGTTGTCCAGCCGGTAGTCGCCGTGCACGATGCCGGCGCGCGGCGTGCCGGGGACAGACCGGGCCAGCCGGGCGGAGAGCTCGTCGATGCCGTCGATGTCGCGGCTGTGCGAGGCGGCCAGCTGCTTGCTCCAGCGGCGCACCTGCCGTTCCAGGAATCCCTCGGGCCGGCCGAATTCGCCCAGCCCGACGGCCCCCGGGTCGATCGAGTGCAGGTCGGCGAGCACGTCCATCAGCTGCCAGGCCAGGTCGACGCGCTGCTGCGGGGCGAGCTGATCGGTCAGCTTCGGCGTGCGGTAGACGGTGCCCGGCACGTACTCCATCACGTAGAACGGGGCCCCGATGACGTCCTCGTCCTGGCACAGCAGGTGGGTCCCGGGCACCGGCACGGGCGTGCCCGCCAGCGCGGACATCACCCGGAACTCGCGGCTCATGTCGTGCGCGGTGGCCAGCACGTGGCCCAGCGGCGGGCGGCGCACCACCCAGCGGTTCGCGCCGTCACCGACGAGGTAGGTCAGGTTCGACCGGCCGCCTTGGACGAGTTCGCCGGTCAGCGGGCCGCCGACCAGGCCGGGCAGCTCGGCGTCGAGGTGCGCGCGCAGCCGGTCCAGGTCGAGGCCGGGCAGCTCGCCGGGCGACGGTTGGGCGTTCATGAACTCTCCTTGCCTTGCGGGACGCTCCGGCGCAGGGCCGGGACGAGCTCGGTGAGCCGGGTGAGGGTCGCGGCGACGTCGGTGTGCAGCACCGCGTGCAGGCCGAGGTGCTCGGCGGCTTCGATGTTCGGGGCGCCGTCGTCGACGAACACCGCTTCGCCCGCGGTGAGGCCGAGCCGGTCCAGGGTCAGTTCGTAGATGCGGGGATCGGGCTTGCGGAGTCCTACCTCGCCGGAGATCACCGTGCACTCGAAGAGCCCGTCGAGCAATTCCCAGGGGTAGTTGTTGCCCCAGCTGTTGGACAGCAGCGCGGTCCGCACGCCGCAGTCGCGCAGCCGGCGCACCAGGTCGAGCATGGCGGGCTCGCTGCGCATCCGCGCGAACATCCGGCCCATCAGCCCGTCGGGCGCGACCGGTCCGCCGTCGACGGTGCGCAGCCGCTCCGCCAGGGTGCGGTCGAACTCGTCGGCGGTGATCTCGCCGGTCTCCAGCTTGTGGATCGGGGTGCCCGCGGGGGCGTTGCGGGACAGCCAGTCCTTGATCGCGGCGGAGAAGGTCTCCGGGCGGATCCGCTCGTGCTCGGTCCAGGCCCGGATGGCGGTGCGGCCGGGAGTGGTCAGCACGCCGCCGTAGTCGAAGATCGCCGCCCGGATCTCCGGGGTCGCGCCACTGGAACCCATGCCCAGGACCGTACCGACTAGACGGTATGTGCGCTAGACCCCGCTGCCCACCTCGGGTGGTGTTCCGCGAAATCCGGGCGGTCGCCGCAGGTCGGACCTGGACGACGCCGAGGGGCTGGGCGCTCGTACGGGCGGTGACCACCGGGCGCGGTCCCCGCACCCGGTGGTCCCGGCATTCCTAGTGGCCGGGCATCGGCGGGCCGGCCGTCCAGCCGCCGTCGACGGCGAGCTCCGCGCCCGTCGTGTAGCTCGCGCTGTCGCTGAGCAGGTAGGTGATCGCTCCGACGAGTTCGTCCGGACGGCCGACCCGTCCGGCCGGAGCGCTGGGGAATCCGCCTTCGTCGATGCTGATCCCGGTCGGGGCGGTCATGGGGGTGAGCACCATGCCCGGGTGCACCGAGTTCACCCGGATGCGTTCCGGTGCGAGTTCGACGGCGCTGAGCTTCGTCATGCCGCGCACCCCCCACTTGGCCGCGCCGTACGCGCCGGTCAGCTCCATGCCCACCAGGCCGGCGGCCGACGAGATGTTGACGATCGACCCGCCGCCGGCCCGCCGCATCGCCGGAACCACGGCCTGGATTCCGATGTGGACACCGACGAGATTCGTCTGGATGATGCGCTGGAAGGTGTCGAGCGGCTCGTCGACGAGCCGGACCCCGGATGCGACCGCCCCGGCGTTGTTCACCAGCCCGGTCGCCGGGCCGAATGCTTCCTCGGTCGCCGCGACGATCGCCTGCCAGGACTCGGGATCGGTGACGTCGAGGTGCATCGACCGGGCGGCATCGCCCAGATCGGCGGCCACGGCCGCAGCCTCGGCTTCGAGGATGTCGCCGATCATCACCTCGCCGCCCGCCGCCACGATCCCGCGCGCGAAGGCTTCACCGAGCCCGCGGGCACCACCGGTGACGATGACGACCTTGTCCGACAAATCCATGATTTCCTACTTCGTTGCAATCCGTGCGGCGCCGGGTGGCGTCGCGGTCTGGGGTTCGGCGAGCGGGCCGAACATCACGGCGGCTGCGGCGCGGGCCGCGACCGCCAGCGGGGTTCCGTCCCGGATCGAGTGCTCAAGGGCCACGATGGTCAGCAGTGCCGCCTGCCCGCACACCACGGTGGTGCGCAAGTCGCCCTCCGGCGTGCCGAGCAATGCGGCCACGCTCGGCCTGAGCAGTTCGGTGATCTCGTAGGTGGCCTGCAGCCAAACCCTTCGCAGGACGTCATCGGTGAAGACCACCGCCATGAGCGCGCGTGCCTCTTCATCGGTGCTGGTCGAGAAGGCCAGGTCGAAGGCATGGAGGATCGCATCGGCCAGGCCGGTGCCCGGCGGTTGCGCGGCGAGCGCGTCGGCGAACGCCCGGCTGCCCTCGTCGAAGACCGGCCGCAGGCAGTCCTCCTTGGTGGGGAAGTACCGGTAGAAGCTCCGCTGGGACATCCCGGCCGTCTCCGCGAGCCGCGCCACGGTGGGCGACGAATCGCCGGCCTCGGCGAAGACCGCCGCGCAGCGACGAGAGATCGCTAGCAGTTCGTCCCGATCAAGAGCCTGCCTGGCCATGCGCCCATCGTAGCCCTTAGTGGCAGAAACTGCCATTAAGGCGACCGCCGTCACGTGGCTTTCGGCCACCGGGCACATCGGTACTGCTCGTCTAGGCTCGCGGCATGGACTGGCGGGCGGAAGTGCTGGATCAGCTCGACTTCTACTGGATGATGTGGCGCCCCGGCCTCGACGGCCTGACCGACGAGGAGTACTTCTGGGAGCCGGTCGCCGGGTGCTGGTCGCTGCGGCAGGTGGACGACGGCTGGGCGATGGACTTCAGCTACCCGGAGCCGGTGCCGCCGCCGTTCACCACGATCGCCTGGCGGCTCAGCCACATCTCCGGGCACGTCTTCGCGATGCGCGCCGACAACCACTTCGGCGACGCGTCGTACCGGATGGACAACCACGACTACCCGGGCACCGCCGCAGCCGCGCTGGCCTACTTGGACGAGCAGAAGGCGTTGTGGCGCAACGGGATCGGCGCACTCGACGTCGAGGGCTGGGAGAAGCCGGTCGGTCCGGCGGAGGGGCCGTTCGCCGACCGCAGCTACGTGGCGCTGGCGCTGCACCTCAACCGCGAGCTGTTCCACCACGGCGCCGAGGTGAGCCTGCTGCGCGACCTCTACCGCGCCTCGGCCGGCCGGAGCTTCGCCTGAACCCGGCCGACTCCAGGCAAGATCCGGTCCGGTTCGTCAGGTGGTGGTTTCGAAGGCGTTGCGGATCCTGGCCGCGAGGTCCAGGAGTTCGGCCGGGGTCGAGGTGGTGAACTGCAGGTCCACGAACGCGTCGTCGATACCAAGCTCCGCCACCTCGTGCAGGTAGTCGACGAGCCGCTCGACCGGGTCGGCCCCCGGCCTCTCCGCCGCCGCGGCGTTGATGCGCAGGGCGGTGGCGATCGGTCCGCGCCCGGCGTCCCGCGCCTGGTCGCCGATGCTCGCGAGCGCGCCCCGCAGCGCCTCCGCCGGCAGCGCCACGCCGAGCCAGCCGTCCGCG
Source organism: Saccharopolyspora sp. NPDC003752 (assembly GCF_053605825.1). NCBI lineage: Bacteria > Bacillati > Actinomycetota > Actinomycetes > Pseudonocardiales > Pseudonocardiaceae > Saccharopolyspora > Saccharopolyspora sp. NPDC003752. The sequence continues at coordinate 52,598 of NZ_JBSGJZ010000042.1, forward strand.
CGGCGACCGACGCGCCGGAACGCGGCGGGGGAGAGCCCGCCCAGGTAGATCGGCAGGTGCTGCTGCACCGGCTTGGGCCGGAAGTCGCCGGGGCTGATGGTCCAGAACCTGCCGTCGTGCCGCACGGGGTCGGCCGCCCAGAGGCTTTCCAGCACGTCCAGCGTTTCGTCCAGCCGGGCGCCGCGCTCCCGCCACGGCACCGCGACGGCGTCGTACTCGTCGCGCGACCAGCCGAGCCCGAGCCCGGCGATGACCCGGCCGCCGCTGAGCCGGTCGAGCCCGGCGAGGCTGCGAGCCAGGTGGATCGGCGGGTGCAGCGGGGCGTTGAGCGTGCTGGTGCCCAGCCGCGGGCGCGTGGTGGCGTTCGCCGCCAGGGTCAGCACGAGCATCGGGTCGAGGCCGCTGCGGAACTGCTCGGGCATGGTGCCGCCCGGGTACGGCGTGCTCGGGGTGGTGGCGGCGTGCACGCGTTCGCCGGTCCAGAGGCTTTCGAAGCCGAGCGCTTCGGCCTCGGCCGCGATCGCCGGCACCAGGGTCGGGTCGGCGAAGGGGCCGAACTGGGGGAGGGCGAGTCCGAGACGCATGGGAAATCCTCCTGTCGATCCGGGATGGCGCTGGTCGGAACGGGTGCACCTGGTCGGCGTTCGGGCGAGCGCGCGCCGCGGGCCGCGGCCTTGCCCCGGGTGAGCGTGTAACTACCACCAATGGAGCTCCGCGATCACACCAGGTCGCGAATCGAGCCGATCGAGCTTCGCCGGAACACGGATGTCGCAACGCGATCCAGCCCATCGGCGGTTGCGCGCGGAGCCGGGGACAGCGGGCCGTGGTGCTCGGTGCGGGCTGTGAATTCTGTGAAAAGCCTTCGCGTTGACGCCGAGTTTACTCGTCAGTAAGTATTTCGGTCGCCGCGCGGCTCGCCCCTTTCGTTCACCGATTCTGCGAGGTGAGGCCAATGAAGTCCCTTCTTCGTGGTAGACGTGCTGCCATCACCGCGGCGGTCGCCGCGGCCACGGCGCTCGCGTTGACCCCCCAAGCCATGGCCGCCGCATTCGACATCAACTTCGACTGCGCCGGTGACTCCCCGGTGGGGGAGCAGAAGTTCGCCCTGCAGCAGGCCGCCGACGTCACCGCGCCGGCCTCGGTCGCTCCCGGCGGGGCGCTCGACATCGTGATCGACCCGGGTCCGAACACCGTGCCCGCCGAGGTCAACGGGTACACCGTGAAGCGGATCGAGGGCATGGACCTGAAGATCCCGATCCCGGCGAACACCACGTTCGTCTCCGCGGATCTGACGGGCGGCTCCGGTCTTGGGCCGAACCCGCCGACGTTCACGGTGGACGGCAACGTCGCCACGATCCACCTGGACGGTCCGATCGCCGGCGGCTCGGAGTTCGAGCTGCCCACCGTGACCGCGCACCTCACGGCCGGTGATTCCGGCACGATCGAGACCAAGCTGTACGGCACCAGCCACGACGACCCGGGCCTGACCTTCACGGCCGTGGTCGGGTCGATCATCGGCGACCAGAACGTGCCGTCGCGGTGCTTCCCGAACCCCAACCCGGTCCTGACCACCACGACGATCGGCTGATCCTGCGATGAGACGGCCTGCCCGCCTCGGCGACGGAGGCGGGCAGGCCGTTCCGCATCATCCTCTCCTGGTGATCAGGTGGGTGGCGAGGCCGGCGAGCAGGCCCCAGAACACCGAGGCGATGCCGAAGGCGGTCACGCCCGAGGCCGTCACCAGGAACGCGATCAGCGCGGCGGTGCGGCTGCCCGGGTCCTCGGTGGCCTTGGCCAGCGAGCCGCCGATGGTGTCCAGCAGGCCGATCCCGGCGAGCGCGGTGACCAGCGCGATCGGGAAGGCGGCGATGAGGCTGCCGAGCATCGCCCCGAAGACCCCCAAGAGCAGGTAGCAGACGCCCGAGGCGATGCTGGCCTTGTAGCGCTGCGCCGGGTCCTCGTGCGCGTCGCGGCCCATGCACAGCGCGGCGGTGATCGCCGCGAGGTTGATGCCGAAGCAGCCCAGCGGCGCCAGCACCACGTTCACCGCCCCGGTCCAGGACAGGATCGGCGAGACCGGCGTCGAGTAGCCGTGGGCGCGCAGCGTCACCATGCCCGGCAGGTTCTGCGAGGTCATTGTGATGACGAACAGCGGCACGGCCAGGCTGATCGTCGCGTGCAGCGACCAGCTCGGCCAGGTCCACACCGGCGTGGCGAGCGCGAAGCCGACGCCATCGAAGTGCAACGAGCCCTGGAAGGCGGCGAACACCACGCCGATCACGAGCGCGATGAGCACCGCGTACCGGGGCAGCAGCCGCTTGCCGAGCAGGTAGCCCACCAGCATCGCCAGGACCAGCCAGAACTGGGTCTGCATGGTGGTGAACAGGCCGAGCCCGAACTGCAGCAGCACGCCGCCGAGCAGCGCGGACGCGATCGACGACGGGATCAGGTTGACCGCCCGCTCGAACCAGCCGGTGAGCCCGACCAGCACCGTCAGCGCCGCGGCGATCAGGAACGCGCCGACGGCCTCCGTCATCGAGGTCCCTTGACCGCTCGTGGCCAGCAGCGCGGCGCCGGGCGTGGACCAGGCCAGCACGACCGGCGCGCGGTAGCGGAGGGACAACGCGATCGAGGTGGCGCCGATGCCCGCGCCGAGCGCGAGGATCCACGAGCCGATTTCCGCGGGGCCCGCGCCGAGTGTCTGCGCGGCCTGGAAGACGATGGCAGCGGAGCTCACCACGCCGACCAGCGTGGTGATGGCGCCGGAGACCAATGTGGACATCGGCGGGGCGGTCGGGAGCTGTTGCCGCAACTGCACTTTGAGCTTCCGTTCTGTTTATGGAACGATGCGATGCTAGGAGGAAGTGGTGGAGCTGGTCAAGGTGGTCGGCGCGAACCTGCGCGCCGCCCGGGCCCTGCGCGGCCTGTCGCTGTCCGAGACCGCCCGCCGGGCCGACATCGGCAAGGGCACGCTCTCCGAGCTGGAGGCGGGCCGGCGCAACCCGACGCTGGAGACGCTGTACGCGCTCGCGACGGTGCTCGACGTGCCGCTGGGATGGCTGCTCGTCGCCGAGCCCGAAGCCGCCGCGGAGCCGGCGGTGGTGGTCAGCCGGGCCAGCGGCTCGGACCTCTCCGGGCGGACGGTGGACGTGCAGCTGATGGACCGGGTGTTCGGCGGTGGCCAGCAGCTGGAGGTGTACCGGCTGCACGTGCGCGCCGGAAGCCGGTACGTCTCGGCCGCGCACCGGCCGCGCGTGATCGAGCAGCTGCTGGTGCACTCCGGAACCCTGGTCGCCGGCCCGGAACCCGCGCCGGAAACGCTCGGCCCGGGCGACTACATCCGCTTCGACGGCGGCGTCGACCACGTCTATCAAGCGCTGGAAGTCGATGCCACCGCGACGCTCGTCATGCGCTATGTCGAGTCGACCTGAAGCATCCGGTTTCGCGGGCGTCTTGGACCGCGCCGGCGTTGTGTGGATGAAGTGAACGGACTGTTCGCCTCGCTTGGCGAGGCGAACAGTCCGTTCACTCTGCATCGAGCGGCGAAACAGATCGGAGTGAGCACTCACTTCACCCTTGACGGAGTGAGTGTTCACTCCGTACTTTGGGGGCATGGCGGAAACGAAGACGCGGCGCAGGGCGCCGGGGATGAGTCCGGAAGAGCGGCGGGCGATGATCATCGCGGCGGCCGTGCCGCTCGTCGCGGAGTACGGGGCGGCCGTGACGACGAGCCGCATCGCGCGGGCAGCGGGGATCGGTGAGGCGACGATCTTCCGGGTCTTCGCGGACAAGGACGAACTGCTGGGGGCGTGCGTGGCGGAAGCCGTCCGGCCGGACCACGTGGTGCGGGAGATCGGCTCGATTTCGATCGACGAGCCGTTGGCGCAGCGGCTCGTCGACGCGGCCGACGCGCTGGCCGCGCACCTGGAGCGGATGGGCGCGGTGGTCGGATCCCTGCACGCCTCCGGGCAGCTGCGCGGGCGCGGAGAGCCGCCGAAGCCCGACGACCGGGCGGAATCCATGCGGCAGATCCGCGAGGCGATAGCAGAGCTGTTCGAGCCGGAGCGGGAATCCTTGCGGTTGCCGCCGGAGAAGCTGGCGGCGATGTTCCTCGGGCTGCTGTTCGTGCGGCCGCGGATGGCGGAGCCCGCGCCCGTCGAAACCGCCGAGATCGTCGAGGTCTTCCTGCACGGCGCGATCGAGGAGGCGAAATGACGGTCACCCTGAACCACACGATCGTCCCGGCCAGGGACAACGACGCGGAGGCGGACTTCTTCGCCGGGATCATGGGCCTGCGGCGCCTGCCACCGGACGGCGTCGACGGGAAGTTCGCGCCGGTCGCGGTCAACGACTCGCTGACCCTGCAGTTCATGACCCTGCCGGGGGCCGAACCGCACCACCTCGCGTTCGACGTGGAACCGCCGGAGTTCGACCAGATCCTCGCGCGGCTGCAGGCGCGGGGTGTGCCCTACGGCAACAGCCCGCGCGATCCCGCCAACGGCCGCACCGACCACCCGCTGTGCCCGCGCGGCCTGTTCTTCACCGACGAAACCGGGAACCTCTACGAGGTCATGACCACGGCGTGAAAGCCGAAGGCCCCTCCGGGACGGGGGACCGGAGGGACCTTCGGCACGGCCGGGCACGAAGTCGGGATTCGGGGAACGACCTGGACGTCCGGTACCGGGGTCTCCGCAGTTTCAATTGAAACCGTGGTTCCGGTGCCGGCACCCGGGGGGATCACAGTTTCAATTGAAACTGTGATCCGCCGGATGCCGGGAACCTCAGCGGTTGTCCTCCTTGAGCATGTCGGAGCACTTCTCGCCGATCGCCATCGTCGTGATGTTCGGGTTCACCGCCACCAGGAACGGCATCGCCGAGGCGTCCGCCACGCGCAGGCCCTGCACGCCCTTCACCCGCAGGCGCGGGTCCAGCGGCTTCGTCGGGTCGCCCTCGGCGCCCATCGGCACCGACGCCGACGGGTGGTAGACGGTGTTGTGGGTGCGCTTGAGGTAGTCGGCGATCTCGTCATCGGTGCGCACGTCCGGGCCGGGGAACAGCTCGGCGCCCGCCCAGTCCCGCATCGCCGGCTGCGCCACGATCTTGCGGGCCAGCTTGATGCCCTCGGTCATCACCCGCATGTCGTGCGGGTCGGTGAAGTACCGCGGGTCCACCTTCGGCTTGTCCCGGAAGTCCCGGCTGCGCAACCGGACCGTGCCCGTGGACCGGGCGCGGGTGACGTTCGGGGTCAGGCAGAAGCTGTTCTCCGAGGTCGGGTAGCCCTGGCGCACGGTGTGCATGTCGAAGGGCACCGAACCGTAGTGGAACATCAGGTCCGGGCGGTCAAGGCCCGGCTCGGTGGTGGTGAAGATGCCGATCTCCCACCACTGCGTGGAATCGGTGACCATCGGCTGCTTGGCTTCCCAGCTGATCACGCCCTCCGGGTGGTCCTGCAGGCTGGACCCGACGCCGGGGGAGTCGACCAGCACGTCGATGCCGAACTCCCGCAGGTGCTCGGACGGCCCGATGCCGGAGAGCATCAGCAGCTTCGGGGTGTCGATGGCGCCGGCGGACAGCACCACCTCGCGGCGCGCGGTCACCGTGCGGGTGTGGATCAGGTCCGCGTCCAGGTACTGCACGCCGGTGGCCCGGGTGCCGTCGAAGGTGACCTTCTTGGCCCACGCCTGGGTGCGGATCTCCAGGTTCGGCCGGTCCAGGTTCGGGTGCAGGTAGGACACCGACGACGAGGACCGGGTGCCGTCCTCCCGCGCGTTGATCTGGAACCAGTTGGCGCCGTGCAGCACGGTCTTGCCGGAGTTGAACTCCGTGGTCGGGATGCCCTCCTGAGCACAGGCCTCCAGCAGCGCGACGCCGCACGGGTCCTCCGGCGGGACGCTGCGGATGGTCACCGGACCGCTGCGGCCGTGGTGCTCGCCCGGCCCGTCGTTGGTCTCCAGCCGCTTGTACAGCGGGAAGATGTCCTTGGCGCCCCAGCCGGTGGCGCCCATCGACTCCCACTCGTCGAGGTCCTCGGCCGGGGCCCAGAACGCGATGCAGGAGTTGTGCGAGGAGCAGCCGCCGAGCACCCGGGCCCGCGCGTGCCGCATGAACGAGTTGCCGTTCTCCTGCGGCTCGATCAGGTAGTCCCAGTCGTAACCGGACTCCAGCAGCGCCATCCAGCGCTTGAGCTCCAGGATCGCCTTGTCGCCGACGTCGGACGGCCCGGCCTCCAGCAGGCACACGGTGACGTCCGGGTCCTCGGACAACCGCGCGGCGACCGCTGCGCCGGCGCTGCCGCCGCCCACCACGACGTAGTCGAACTGGTCAGTCATGGATCGAAACTCCGTTTCCGCTCAGGCGACCGGGCTGGTCGTGTCGTCGTTCGAGGTGGACCGGGCGGCGTGGTCTGCGAGCACGCCGACCTTGTGGCGCTGGACGAACCAGTAGTACGCGAACCCGCCGACCGCCGCGACTCCGACGAACAGCACCGAGCTGTACTGCAGGTACCAGTGGTAGGGCGGCTCGGCGTTGTAGACCTCGCGGCGCGGCCAGGCCAGGTTGACCGTCATGCCCACGCCCCAGAGCACGGCCAGGACGTTGATCGGCAGGCCGAGCTTGCCCAGGCTGAACCGGCCCTGCCGCTTGGCCTCGTCCCGCGGCACCGACCACTTGCCGCGCAGCCGCGCGACCAGCATCGGCACGGTGACCAGCAGGTACGAGATGTAGATCAGGATGATCGCCAGGCTGGTGACCGCGGTGAAGATCTGCGGCTGCCCGATGTTGACCACCAGCAGCGCCACCGCGAGCACGCCGATGACCACGGCCGGCACGATCGGCGTCTGGAAGCGCGGGCTCACCCGCGCCAGCAGCGAACCGGCGGGCAGCGCGTTGTCGCGGGCCATCGCGAAGGCGATCCGGATCGCCGCGGTGTGCACCGCCAGCACGCAGACCGTGATCGCCACGAAGATCGACAGCAGGAACAGCCGGCCCACCAGCGGGCCCAGCGCGTCGTTGAGCACGAACTGCAGGCCGCTCTCGGCCAGCTGCGGCGCCGAGAAGTCCTTGGTGGCCATCAGGCCGAGCAGGATGATCAGGCCGCCGAGGATGAACGAGGCGATCAGCGCCCGCAGGATCGCCTTCGGCGCGTTGCGCTGCGGGTCGATGGACTCCTCGCCCAGCGAGGCGGCGGTGTCGAAGCCGTACATCACGTACGACGAGGCGATCCCGGCGACGAGGAACGCGCTCAGGTAGTTGCCGCCGAAGGCGGACTCGGTGCCGCCTGTGTCGAACACGATCGTCGGCGGGTTCACCACGACCAGCGCCAGCGCGACGATCAGCAGCACCGCGGCGACCAGCTCGATGAACACCCCGGCGCTGTTGATCCGGGCCATCAGCTTCACGCCGAAGGCGTTGACCAGCGTGGTGAACAGGATCAGCACCAAGGCCAGCAAGATGCCGTTGACGGCCTGCTCGGTGCCGGTGCTGCCGTCGCCGACGAGCTGGAAGCCGGACCAGATCTGCGGCAGCGTGTTCTGGTAGGCCAGCGCGGTGGCCGAGATCGACACGATGGAGGCCAGCAGCATCATCCAGCCGGCCAGCCAGCCGACGTGCTGACCGCCGAGCTTCTTCGCCCAGTTGTAGATGGAACCCGCGATCGGGTACCGGGATGCCAGCTCGGCGAAACTCAACGCCACGAGCAACTGCCCGACGAACACGATCGGCCAGGACCACCAGTAGGCGGGGCCACCAAAGGACAGGCCGAAGTAGGACAGTTGGAAGGTGCCGGTGAGCACCGAGATGTAGCTGATCCCGGCGGCGAAGGTGGAGAATCCGCCCAGGCTTCTCTTCAGTTTGTTGGTGTAGCCGAACTCGTTGAGCTCGGCGTCGTAATTGGGCGCGCTCATGCCCCGACTCCTTTCCCGATCCTCCCCGCCCGCCGGATGCGGGGAGGGGAACGAATCGGGTGGTTGTTTTGCGTCGCGCGAAGAACACCGCCTACGGCGGCGGTTTCGAGCTAAAGCGCGGCCCGATCGGCCGCGCGGTTCCCGCGGCGGTGGCTCGGTCACCGCCGCGGGGCGAGGGGAATTCCTCCTTATTCTCCGGAGAACCAGTTCTGGGGTCCGGGCCGCAGATTCTGGTAGACGTGCTTTGCTTCCTGGTACTCGCCGAGGCCGGCGCGGCCGAGTTCGCGGCCGATGCCGGACTGCTTGAAGCCGCCCCATTCCGCCTGCGGCAGGTAGGGGTGGAAGTCGTTGATCCAGACGGTGCCGTGCCGCAGCCGGTTGGCCACCCGCTGGGCCTTGCCCGGATCGCCGCTGAACACCGCGCCGGCCAGGCCGTAGTAGGTGTCGTTGGCGATGCGCACCGCGTCGTCCTCGTCGGTGAAGCGCTCGACGGTCAGCACCGGTCCGAAGGACTCCTCGTTGACCGCGTAGCTGCCCTGCTTGACCTCGTCGAGCACGGTCGGCAGGTAGTAGTGACCGTTCGCGTAGCGCTCGCCCTCGGGACGGCGGCCGCCGGTGCGCAGCACGGCGCCTTCGGAGACCGACTTGGCCACGTAGTCGTCCACCTTCTTCAGGTGCGCGGCGGAGATCAGCGGCCCGGTCTCGGCGTCGGAGTCGAACGGTCCGCCGATGCGGATCCGCTCGGCGCGGCGGACGATCTCGTCCACCAGCGCGTCGTGCAGCTCGTCCTGCACGATCAGCCGCGCCCCGGCGGAGCAGACCTGCCCGGAGTGCAGGAAGATCGCGGTCAGCGCGTAGTCCACCGCGGTCTCGAAGTCGGCGTCGGCGAACACGACGTTCGGGTTCTTGCCGCCGAGCTCCAGCGCCACCTTCTTCACCGTCGCGGACGCGGCTGCCGAGATCTTGCGGCCGGTGTGCAGGCCGCCGGTGAACGACACCAGGTCGACGTCCGGGTGCTCGGCCAGCACCGAGCCGGCCTCGGCGCCGGTGCCCAGCACGAGGTTGCCGACCCCGGCGGGCAGCCCGGCCTCGGTCAGCGCCCGCATCAGCAGGATCGAGGTGCTGGGGGTGAGCTCGCTGGGCTTGAGCACGAAGGTGTTGCCCGCCGCGATCGCCGGGGCGACCTTCCAGGCCACCTGCAGCAGCGGGTAGTTCCAGGGCGTGATCATGCCGCACACGCCGACCGGCTCGTACTGCACGCGGCTGATCGCGTCCGGCGATCCGGTGTCGACGAGGCGGCCCGCGTCGGTGCCGGCGATCTTGCCGAAGTACCGGAAGCACGCGGTGATGTCGTCCATGTCGAATTCGCTCTCGACCAGCCGCTTGCCGGTGTCCAGCGATTCGGCGCGGGCGAATTCCGCCTTGTCCCGCTGCAGGATGTCGCTGACCCGCAGCAGCAGGTCGCCGCGCTCCCACGGTGAGGTGTTCGCCCATGCGCCGTCGTCGAAGGCGCGGCGCGCGGCGGCGATGGCCCGCTCGGCGTCGGCCGGCCCGGCCTCGGCGACCGTGGCCACCAGCGAGCCGTCGGCGGGGCAGCGGATCTCGCGGGTGCGGCCGTCGGCGGCCGACGTCCACTCGCCATCGATGAACAGCGAGGCTGTCGAATTCTCTGCTTGCGACATGGCTCGTTTCCCCGTGATGTCGATTGTGCTTTTCGCGCCGGAACCGCACCGCTGCGCACTTCTGGTACCGGTGTGCACATGGCCGCGATCCGTTTCGCTCCGCCACACTAAAGCGCGTTCGTCGATTGCGCCGCCGGTAAGCGCGGGCGGCGCGCTATTCGCCGAATGGGGACCGATCGACCCGCGAGTTGCGGAATTCACCTCCTGGCGGTCCATTCGGTGGCGGGTTAACGCTTGTGTCCCGGCGCAGTGCCGCGGAAGACCCTAACACCGGTCCTGTACATCTGTACATCATCGGGGTTGCGGCCCCGGGATGAATCGCCGAAAAAGGCGTGATGAACAGGCGGAACGCCGTTCCGGTGACCTGGACCGCATCGCGCTGGGTGGTCAACATGGCACGCTGGACACCGTTGTGGAGTTCACGGGAGGAACGCCGAAGCGAATGTCGACCACCCAGCCCGCGCCCGCCGCCCGCCGCAAGGACCCGGCCCGCCGTGAGCGCATCGCCCGCGCCGCGATCACGGTCGTCGCCGAGCGCGGGGTCGAGAAGCTCACGCACCGTGCCGTCGCGGCCGCGGCCGGTGTTCCGCTGGGGTCGACCACCTACTACTTCGCGACGCTCGACGACCTGCTGGCCAGCGCGTTGCGGCAGGCCGCCGAGGACGACGTCGAGCACCTGCGGCGGTGGGCCGAGCGGCTGGAGCGCGGCGGTGATCTCGCCGTCGCGCTGACCGACCTGGTGCTGCACTACCTCGGCCCGGCCCGCTCGCAGACCGCCGTCGAGCACGAGCTCTACATCGCCTCGCTGCACAAGCCGGCGCTGCGCGGCGTCAGCCAGGAATGGGACACCGCGCTGGCCGAGCTGTTCGCCTCCTACACCGATCCGGCCACCGGGCGTGCATTGTCCGTTCTGTTCTGCGGTTTGCTGCTGCAAGGCATCGTCCGGGAATCGGTGCCGAGCCGAGATGAAATCGAGACGATATTCCGCCGGGTGCTCGGCCCGGGCGCGAAAACCTGATTCCAGCAGGCAATTCCGCCCTGGTGACCGGATGGTCAACATCCGATGACCGTTGCATTGCACCGGATTCCGGGCAGTTGATCTCGATCGCCGCTGGGGGCGACAATGGGCGCAGCGATCCGTGGCACCTCGCGTCCGCGCGTGCACTCCGGCGGATTCAGTCCGGCGGAGCACATCGCGGGGACGTTCTCCAGGTGTACAACGGACTTGCCGCGTCGGGGCGTGGCTCGCTCCCAGCAAAGTTGATCAATCGAGCGGGGTGAGACCGTGGGGCACATCGAAGACCGCGAACTGGTGCCGCTGAAGTCGGATTTCGACACAGTGTGGTACGGGTTCCGCCGATCGCAGGTGAAGTTCTACATCCAGCAGACCGAGAACGAGATCAGGCTCATCACGGAGGACCGGGATTCGGCGCTCAGCCAGGTCGGCGACCTGTCGGCGCAGCTGGACCAGGCCCGAGCCGAGATCGAGTCGCTCAAGGAGCAGCTTGACGAGCAGGCGCGCACGCCGATCGACGCCGCCGCGCTGACCGACCGGTTACGCCGGATGGTCCGGCTCGCGCAGGACGAGGCGAACGATGTGGTCGCCGCCGCGCAGGCCGCGTCCGAGCACGAGTGGGCGCGCTCCGAGCAGGCCGCCGCCGAGCTCCGGGAACGCTACGAGAAGCTGGTCGCCGAGGCCGACGAGTGGCGCCGCCAGTCCGAGCAGCAGCGCGGCGAGATGCTGACCCGCACCCGCGAAGAGGTCCAGGCGATGGCGCGCGAGGCGGAGCAGTGCCGCCGCCGGCTGGACACCGAGGCCGAGGAGCGGCGCACCCAGGTCGAGCACGACTTCGAGGTGTCGATGGCGGCGCGCCGCGAAGAGGCGATGCGCATCCAGGCCGAACGCGAGCAGAAGAGCCGCGATGAAGCGCAGCGGCGGGTCCGCGAAGCGACCGCCGAGGCCGAGCGGCGGATGCGCGAGGCGGACGAGTACGCCGAGTCGTTGCTGCGGATGCGGCAGGACGTCGCGGAGCGGGTCCGGGCTGCGCAGCAGGTGCTGGCGACGGCGGAGCCGCTGTTGGCGGCGACGGAGGCCGGCGCGGGGAGCGAGGAGGCGGACGGTTACGTCGCCGAGGTGGTCCACAGTGGACAGGTGCCGTCCGACGACGTGAACGTGCCCAAGCAGCGCGACGAGGAGCCGGTGCCCCAGGAGGCGGACGCCGCCGCCACGGCCTGACCGGGTGGTGGAGTGAACGGCCCGTTCGCGCCGTCTAGCGGGGTGAACGGCCCGTTTGCGCCGGTTTGTGTCGGGTGCAGGTGCTGTCGGGTGGTGGAGCGAACGGCCCGTTCGCGCCGTCTAGCGGGGTGAACAGGCCGTTCGCTGCTGCCTGCTCGCGCCGGGCCGCCGTCAGCCGCCCCAGCTGTGCCAGGAGGTCACCTCGATCCAGCCGCTGATCCGCGGCCGGTCGCGGACCGGGTACGGCTCGCCGGTGTAGTGCCGGGCCAGCCGGTCGATGTCGGTCAGGTCCGGGTCGTCCTCCAGGGCGATCACCCGGCCGCGCAAGCTGACGTGCCGGTACCAGCTGTTGCCGTCCAGCACCGTCAGCGACACCCGCGGATCGGCCCGGAGGTGCTTCAGGCGCGCCCGGCCCGCGTCCATGTTGACCAGCACCTTTCCGCCGTCCCAGAGGTACCAGGTGGCCACCGAGACCGGCGCGCCCGCGGTGTTGACGGTGGCGATCACCGCCGGGTTCGGGCGCGACAGCAGCTCCTGCACGTCCGCAGGCAGGTCTTCCTTCGGCATCGATTCAACCTTTCCGGGAGGCGGTTCTCGTTACCTGCCGCGAGGATTCCAGCTGGCGCAGCGGGAATCGGCGAGAACACGCCGCGGCCTTCCCGCTGCCGCCCGGTGGAACTAGGTTCGGCCCGATCTCGGGCCCAGCAGGAGGCGGAATGAACTGGCGCGGTCTGGTCACCTTCGCGGTGGTGTGCGGGATGTTGCTCGTCGGGGCGCCGGTGGGCGCGGCTCCGCCGGACGACATCGGGGAGCGGCTGGCGGCGGTGCCCGGGCTGACCGTCGTCGGCGAGCGGCCGACCGAGCCGGGATTCCGGCTGTTCGACCTGACCTTCACGCAGCCCGACGACCACCGGCACCCGGAAGCCGGGCAGTTCCAGCAGCGCCTGACCCTGCTGCACCGCGACCTCGACCGGCCCACGGTGCTCTACACGAGCGGGTACGAGCTGCCGGGCCGGACCGCCCGCACCGAGCCGACGCGGCTGGTCGACGGCAACCAGGTCGACCTGGAGCACCGGTTCTTCACCCCGTCCCGGCCCGACCCCGCCGACTGGAACGACCTGGACATCTGGCAGGCGGCCACCGATCAGCACCGGGTGATCGCCGCGCTGAAGTCCGTCTACCAGCGCGAATGGCTCACCACCGGCGCCAGCAAGGGCGGCATGACGGCCGTCTACCACCGCCGGTTCTACCCCGACGACGTGGCAGGCACGGTGGCCTACGTGGCGCCCAACGACGTCGACAACGACCGGGACGTCTACGACGAGTTCCTGGCCTCGGTCGGCACCGACCCGGCCTGCCGCGGCGCGCTGCTCGCGGTGCAGCGCGAGGCGCTGGTCCGGCGCGACGAGATGCTCGCGAAGTTCCGCGCCTACGCCGACGCCGAGGGGCTGACCTTCGACCGCATCATCGGCGACATCGACCGGGGCCTGGAGATGGTCGTGCTCGACGCGCCGTTCACGTTCTGGCAGTACCGAGGCCAGCAGGACTGCGGCAAGGTCCCGGCGACCACCGCGAGCACCGACGAGATCTACGCGTTCTTCGACGAGACCGTGCAGTTCTCCTTCTACACCGACCAGGGCATCGAGCCGTACGCGCCGTACTACTACCAGGCCGGAACCCAGCTCGGCTGGCCTGGCGTCTCCGACGAGCCGCTGGCCGACCTGCTGCACCACCGCGAGCTCAGCCAGCCCCGCAACCTGGTGTCGCGCGACATCCCGATGAGCTTCGAGCCGGGCGTCATGCGGCAGGTCGACGCGTGGGTGCGCAGCAGGGGAGCGGAGCTGATGTTCGTCAACGGCGAGCGCGACCCGTGGAGCGCGGAACCCTTCGAGCTCGGCCAGGGCACCGCCGACTCCTACAGCTACCTGGTGCCGGGCGGCAACCACGGGGCCAAGATCGAGGGCCTGCCCGATCAGCAGCGAGCCGAGGCGGAAGCGGCGGTCCGCCGCTGGGCCGGCGTCCAGGCGCCCGCCCGCGTTCTCACCCCGCTCGACGCGGAGCCCACGACGCAGCGCCCGGTCTGACGCGCGAGGGGCGTCTCACCGGCTCGGCCGGTGGCCGGCGCCCCTCACGCTTCGCTCGACCGCGTGCGGCGGCCGGCCAGGGAGTCGTAGGCGCGCATCAGGAACTTGTGCGTCGGGCGCTCGACGACGCGGGTGAGCGCCCAGCCCAGCGCCGTGCCGACGACCAGCATCGCGGCGGTCTGCAGCAGCGGGTCGACGCCGACCTCGTCGAGCTTCTTCATGACGATGTAGCCGATGGTCTGGTGCACCAGGAAAACGCCGTAGGAGATCCCGGCGAACCACGTGATCCGGCCGGCCAGCCACGCCGGGACGAACCGGTTCCAGTCCGGCCCGAAGGCCGTCAGCGCCACCACGACCATGCCGACGCACACCGCGACCGTCGAGCCCCAGTCGGCGATCAGGCCCTCCGGCGTCTCGCTGTAGTTGTGCAGCGCCTGGCCGAGCATGCAGGCCGCCAGCATCGCCGCGAAGTGCAGCAGGTGGATGCGCCGCGTCGACCACAGCCAGATCGCCACCCCGGCGACGAACAGGTGCCAGCGGTGCACGCCGATGCCGTCGACGATCGTGCGGTACGCCTCGGACTTGTCGGCCACCCGGATCGGCCACTGCGCGATCGGCACCAGCACTGCGGCCCACAGCACCGCGATGATCCGCCGCCCGTGCCCCCACCTGGTGCGGAACAGCAGCGCGGCCGCCGTGAAGCCCATCAGCTGCAGCGGGACCGTCCAGTGCGATCCGTCGATGAACCAGTAGTCCGCCGGCTTCCAGTTCCACAGCATCAGCAGGTTCCACCAGAGGTCGTTGAAGCTCGGGTAGAACCAGCCCTCGATCGCCGCCCACCGCATCACCGCGAAGATCACCACCACCGCGCCGAGGAATGGCGGCAGCAGCCGCGCGATGCGGCCCCACCAGTAGCGCAGCACGGTGCCGCGGCCGATGGTCACGCAGGCGAAGTACGCCGAGATCACCAGCAGCAGGCTCGCGCCGACCTGGTAGGGGAAGACGATGTAGCGCGGCGTCATCTCGGGGTGCAGGAAGGTGCCGAGGAACGTCGAGTGGTAGCACATGACGAGCACCACGCAGGCGGTGCGCACCACGTCCCAGCTGATCTTGCGAGTGCTCCGGCCCGAGGTTTGACGGGTTCTGGCAGTGGTCATCTCGGGCACGCCCGCCACCGTACCAGGGAGTTTTGTCTGATTATTACCGGATTCCGATCGGTTTGATCACGACGAGAACCGGTCCGCCGGATCGCTCACGGCTTCCGCGCCACGGCGGCGTAGCCGAGCGGCGCGGCTGGCTGCAGGTCCAGATCGCCCCGCTCCGGCCGCCACTGCGCGATCGGCACCACGCCCGGATCGACCAGGTCGAGTCCGGCCAGCAGTGCCTCCAGCTCGGCCCGGCTGCGCGACGTCCCGGGATCGGGGTCGGTCGGCAGCAGGTCGAACACGGCTCGCATGATCTCCGGCGCGTGGTCGGCAGTCAGGTGGGTCAGCGCGAGGAACGAGCCGGGCGCGAAGGATTCCAGGTAGGCGCGGACCAGGGCGGACGGGTCGTCGCGGTCGGGGACGTGGTGCAGCACCGCGAACATCAGCACCGCCGTGGGCTGCTCGCGGTCGAGCAGCCGCCGGACGTCGGCGGCGGCCAGCACCTCGTCGATGTCGCGCAGGTCGGCCTGCACGATGGCGGTGTTCGGGTTGCCTTCGAGGACGAGTTCGCCGTGCGTCACGGCGACCGGTTCGTTGTCGACGTAGACCACGCGCGCGGTCGGGTCGAGCCGCTGGACGAGCTCGTGCGGGGCGCCGATCGACGGGATGCCGCAGCCGACGTCGAGGAACTGCCGCACGCCCTGGGCCAGGCACATCCGGATCACCCGGTGCAGGCAGGCGCGGTTGGCCAGCGCGCTCAGCCGCATGTCCGGGGCCACCGACAGCACGCGCCGGCCCAGCTCGCGATCGACCGCGAAGTTGCTGCCGCCACCCAGGAAGAAGTCGTACACGCGGGCGCCGCTGGGGCGGTCCGGGTCGAGGTCCTGCGGGAGCTGGCCGTGTGCCGACATGATGCCTCCGGGTAACCGTGCAGGAAGCGGAGCGTAGTCGGCCGGACATCGGTCGAACAGGGTGAAACGTGATCGAGAACACCACCATCGTGTCATTGACCTGCAGCGCGCTTGAAGTTTGAGACTTTCGTCGATCGCAGATGATCGGCGAAAGGACGAGGACCATGGCGCAGCAGTACGTGTTGCCGGAGTTGGATTACGACTACGCGGCGTTGGAGCCGGCGATCGCCGGTGAGATCAACGAGTTGCACCACAGCAA
>NZ_JBSGJZ010000043.1:0-12941 GCF_053605825.1 Saccharopolyspora sp. NPDC003752
ACCACCGAACCCCCCACGAAACGCGCGTCAGCTATCGTCAAGGCCTAGCCCTCGTGGCATGAAACCCCGGTGTCCGGTCTTCGGGGGCAACCTCACACCCAGGTAACCGGCCACAGTGGTCGGAAAGATCGTGTAGACAACACCGTTGAGCAGCCCCGTTGTGGCGAACCACAGCATGCCCAAGGACTCCTTGCCGTGGCCCGGTAGCACGAGCCATTCGGGGCGTTCCGAAACGAGCCGGTCAAGCATCGGGCCGAGGCCGCCGAAGTAGTGCACCGGCACGTAGACGAAAACGACCAGCAGCGTGATGATCACCAGGCTGTCCTTGAGGATGGACACCCAGGCGCTACCGCGCAGGCCGGAGAAGATGATGAATGCCTCGGTCACCAGGAACGCGATGATGTATCCGGCTCCCAGGCCGATCGTGCCGTAGCTGATCGTCGAAACGACGACACCCATTCCTGTGATCTGGAGCTGGATGTACGGCAGCAGGAACACCGTGGTGAGGATCGCCACCGCGGCCCCTAACCACGGCGAGTTGAAACGGTACGCGGTGATGTCGGTGATGTTGTGGAGATTGTTGCGGTGGGCGTAGTTCCACAGGATCGGCCCGACGACGTATCCGACGGCGAAGCCGATCGCGAGATAAGCCAGCAGGTAGAACACCGGCATCCCGTAGTTGTAGGACCAGCCGGCGGCGCCGAGGTAGCTGAAGCTCGTGTACGTTTCGCCCGCCATGAGCACGAAGATCAGTACGGTACCGAGGCTTCGGCCACCAACCGACCACTCAGCCAGGTTCGTGCGATCGCGGCCACGCAGCGAAAGCAGGCCCAGGGCGACCGCGGCGAGCATGAACAAGGCGAAGATGCCAACCGACACCACAGCATTGGTGCTCATTCGTCATCACCTCGCGTACGCTGCCGGTCGCTTCGCCACAGCGGATCTTTGCGGGCGGCAAGCCAGATGCACGCCGGTGTCAGCAAAGTCGCGATCAGCGTCCAGAACATGAAGAACGGCAGCCCCAGAACAACCGGCTCGATCCGGTTGTAAAGCGGAAGCGCTAGCAGGTAGAGCACGACGGGACCCAACAGCCACCACAGTGATTTTCGTTTCTTGAGCACATATCCCTCCGGCCGTTGAATCCGACTCAGCGAGGAAACCTTCGAGGCGTGGGTGACAGGAAGGTTCCCATGCTCTCCAATCAGGACAGGGCGCTGCGCCCGGCTATGGCGTCGCGGTCGTTGTTGGCCGTGGCCGTCGCTTCGCGAGTCATGACGGATCCTCCCCGTCGCGCCAGACCGCCTGGCCGCCGACCCACGTTTCGTGGATGTGGATATCCGGCAAGTGCTTCGGATCCACGTCAAGGGGATCGTCGGACAGCACGACGAAGTCCGCCAGGTTGCCGACCTCAAGTCGCCCCTTGAACGAGGCCTCACCAGCGGCATGAGCCGAACCGATGGTGTAGATCGCGAGGGCTTCCCGTGCACTGATCTGCTGCGACGCTCCAAGGACTCGCCCAGCAGTTCGCCCTGCTGTGGAGAGCCGTGTGACGCAGCTGGCAAGTCCGAGCAAGGGCTCGAAGGGCCCGCATGGGAAGTCGCTCGAGCCGGCCACAGCGACACCCGCATCCACCATGCTGCGGTGCGCGAACATCCGCTCCAACCGGTCCGCGCCGTAGTAGTCGAGAAGCTTGTCGCCGTGGAAAACCACATAGCTGCCGAACGGAACCGCGATGGCATCCAGGGCCTTCATCCGGGCCAGGATCTCCGCATCCACCATGCTGCAGTGTTCGATCCGGTGCGCGGTCTTGATTGTCGGGTGTGCCGCCCGTGCCTGTTCGAGGGCGTTGAGAACGAGCTTGATCGCCCGGTCGCCGTTGGCGTGGATCGCAAGCCGTGAACCTGCTGCGTGCACGCGGAATGCCAGCTCGTTGAGCTCATCGGTATCCACCGTCTGAATACCGTGATCATCTGTGCCTTCGAAAGGTTCCTCGACCAGGCAGGTGCCACCGGCGACAGCACCGTCCGCGAACGCCTTGACACCTCCGATCCGGAGCCAGTTGTCGCCGAAACCAGTGCGCAGCCCGGCAGCGTGGAACGTGTCGACATGCCGGTATGTGAGTAGCGCGTTGACCCTCGTCGTGAGCTCGCCGCGCTGATGAGCCTCCTGCAGCAGCGACAGTTCGGTCGGGCCGACCATCGCGTCGCCGACGCTCGTGATTCCAGCGGCGTTCAGCGCCCGGAGAATGCCTTTCAACTGCGCCAATGCCGCTTCGAGGTCCTGCTCGGGCAGTACTGGGCGCCCTCGCGACAGCGACGGATACGCCAGGTCGAACAACGCCTGTTCGTGCACCACCCCGGTGAGGTGACCTGCAGCGTCCCTGGTGAGCTCGCCGCCGGGTGGCGCGACGCTGTCGTCGGACAGCCCCGCTGCGGCGAGGCCTGTCGAGTTCAGCACACCCCAGTGCGCACCGATATTGATCAAAAGCACCGGGTGGGCATCGGTGACCTCGTCGAGATCAGACCGAGTCAGGGGCGTGCCGCCGGTGGACCGTCCGTGGTCGTAGCGCGTCCCGAGCAGCCACTGCCCAGGAGGTGTGTCGCGAGCGCGGATCCTGAGCATCTCAAGAAGACCCGCCCGGGAGCTGGCCGCGGACACATCGACGCCCCGCTGGTTCGCGGCAGTCATGGTCGGATGCTGGTGGGCGTCGTTGAAGCCAGGAACGATCGTTGCGTCCCCGAAGTCGACGACGTCGGCTCCGGGCATGCGGCGGCGCAGGTCACCTAGGTCACCGACATCGACGACCCACTCGCCCTGGATCGCCAGAGCAGGCCGAGCCGTGTTCACATACGGCTCATCGGCCATGGTGACGATCCGGCGGGCAGTGACCAGAACCGGTGGTTGTCCAGCGCTCGCCACAGCACCTCCCACGACAGCGGTCGATGCCTGGCATGCTGCCTCGGAAACCCGTCGAGCACCAGCCCCAAGACCAACGTCGTAGATCTTCAGGCAGCCTCCCGCTCGTGATGACCCGCCGGCGGTGCAGCACGCGACGGAAATCCCGGGAACGGCGTGGTCGTGTCCCTGAATGCGCGGAGAATCGCACGCGGCACCGCTGTTCCTCGCCTGCTGCCGAGCTCCATCTCGGCGATCAGGTCCTCCAACCTGCAGCGGTTCCTGTGCTGCATCGCCTCGACCAGGAGGGCTTCGGTCACTGCCCAGGTCTGCCAAGTGCGGGCGCCATCCATAACGGCACGCACCGGTGGTGCGACCGGAATGCCGTCGACGAGAACGGGTTCCGGTAGACGGGTGGTCCGTTCGAAGTTAGTTCCGGGATAGCTCTGGATCTTCCGGCTGTGCGGGATCAGGACGTGAATGTCCGCATCTTCCGGAGGAGTTTCCAGCCCGAGGAGGCGAGCGGCTTGGAGGCCGGTGATCATGGCACCGGGCCCGGCACGCAACAGTGCTGCGTTGATGCGATCTTTGACCGTCGGCGGCCCCGGCACGACGAGTAGAACACCGGGAGCGAGTCGCATCCAAGGACCGCCGGGGCGGGCCCGGCGATAGGACGTCGACTGCGAGACTCCGAGCTTCTCCAGTTCGACGACGCGGAATACTCGCCGGCCGTTGGACGGCAGGACTGAGTTCGTGGTGATCGTTGTACGCATGCGGAGCACTATCCCGGGCGCGGAGGCCGGGGTATTTGATTTTGCCCACCTTCGGCCCCGTGTCGGGCTCGACCATTCCACCGCACGCTTCCACGCCTCGAGCATGGGAACTTTCCTGTCATCCGGTGAAAGGAAAGTTCCCATGCTTCCCATTCCGCGGCTCGACCGCAGAGGGTGAATTCCGACGAAGTCAACAGCTCGCGCCAAGGTAGTTCTCAGCTTCGCGCGGCACGGTTGACGGCATGACAGCAGCTGGTTCCGGCGGATCGCCGGAGTACGGAGATGGCACGCAACACACGCCGGGGCCGGAAACCGCTCCCACTGCATCATTCGGCCCTGCGCCTGGACCGCTGCCGGGGGCAGCGAGCACCTACCCGGCCAATCCTCGAACAGGTGAGCCACGACGTTGGAAAGGCGTGGTCGCGGCCGCGCTGATCGCTGGGGTGGTCGGAGGGGGTGTGGGGGTCGGAGGCGGGATGCTCATTGCTGACGGTGGAGGCACCAACTCCGCGATTACGCAGCGCGACCCTGTCACCGGCACCCAGGTCAACGCACAGGCCGGCACCGTGCAGTTCGCGGCGGGCAAGGCGTCATCGAGCACAGTGGACATCACCGTTCGCGGAGCCCGAAGCGGTTCGGAAGGGACCGGCGTGGTGCTCACTCCGGACGGCTATGTTCTGACCAACAACCACGTGATCGGCTCAGGCGGCGAGATCACGGTCACCCTGCCCGATGGGACAACGCGGACCGCGAGCGTCGTGGGCACTTCGCCCTCCTACGACCTGGCGGTGATCAAACTCAACGGCGCCAGCGGGCTCACACCTGCGGAGCTCGGCAAATCTTCGACGCTGGCGGTCGGGCAGTCCGTCGTCGCGATCGGCTCCCCGCTGGGGCTGGAAGGAACGGTGACCTCAGGCATCGTTAGCGCCCTGAACCGAACTGTCGATGTGCAGGGGGAGAACGGTCGGCCCGTCATCTACAACGGTATTCAGACTGATGCTTCGATCAACTCCGGCAACTCGGGCGGCCCGCTGGTGAACCTGGACGGCCAAGTGATCGGCATCAACACCAGCATCGTGTCCAACAGCAAGGCGTCCGGAAACATCGGATTGGGATTCGCGATCCCGATCGACACGGCAAGCCGCGTCGCGAACGAGCTCATCAGCGGTGGGGTGGCGACGAAGCCTCAACTCGGTGTCACCGGTACAAACGGCCAGTCGGGCGCGGCGACCATAAGTTCCGTCGTTCCCGGCTCTGCCGCGGACAAGGCGGGGCTCAAAGCGGGGGAGACGATCGCCAAGGTCGGCAACCGGGCTGTCAGCAGCTTCTCGGACCTGGTGGCCCAGATCAGCTCCAACGCACCTGGCTCGAAGATCAACCTCACGGTGGCGGACGCCGCCGGTGGCAACCAGCGGCAGGTCGAGGTGACCTTGGGCAGCGAACAGGACAAGGCCGCTGAGACAGTCGACGATTCGTTGTTCCAGCAGCAGAACCCCAACCCATACACCTCGCCGAACGGTGGGCTGCAGGGCGACAGGTAGGCGTGGGGAAGGGGACTTTCGTGCGGACGTGGCAGGAAGGTTCCCATGCTGCAACGGCTTAAGCGGTGCGGCGAATCCACCACTGCATGGCGTACTCGACCAGCCTGATCAGCGCCTGCTTGGTGGATTCGCGGTTTCGCGCGTCGCAGGTCACGATCGGGACGTCGGGCGGAATCGCGATGGCCTCGCGCACCTCCTCGACCCGGTGGAGCAAGGTCCCGTCGAAGCAGTTGAGCCCCACGATGTAGGGCAGCCGCCGGTCTTCGAAGAAGTCGATGGCCGAGAAGCAGTCTGCGAGTCGCCGGGTGTCGACGAGCACCACGGCGCCGATCGCACCCCGGACCAGGTCGTCCCACATGAACCAGAAGCGCTGCTGGCCGGGAGTGCCGAACAGGTAGAGGATCAGATCCGAATCCAGCGACAGCCGTCCGAAGTCCATGGCGACCGTCGTGGTGCTCTTGTTCGGGGTCGCGTGCAGGTCGTCGATGCCCTTGCTGGCCTCGGTCATCACGGCTTCGGTGGTCAGCGGCACGATCTCCGACACCGAACCCACGAATGTCGTTTTGCCGACTCCGAAGCCACCCGCGACGACGATCTTCGCCGAGGTCGCGGTCGTGGACCGACCGGTGTGCACAGGTCGGGGTCGCGTTTCAGGAGTCATGTCTGCCCACCTCAGTAATCGAGTCAAGCTGGCGTCTTGTGGTTGCGCGCACCTCCACGAGACCCGCGCTGCGGAGTTCAGAGACGGCGAAGCCCACTCAGAACCCTCTCCATCAGCAACAAGTGCGACGTGCTGCCGTTTTCGTTCACTGTCTGGTGCACGGTCAGGAGGCCGATGTCGGCCATGTCGCCGAGCAAGACCTTCGCCACGCCGAGCGGAACGTCGAGCAGGGCAGCGACCTCGGCCACCGAACGCGGGTGCCGGCACAGTTCGGCGATGGAGTGGTGTTCGAGCCGCTGCAGCCGCGCCGGGTGGCACGACTCGCTGGTGGACACCAGCGTTTCCAGTTCCAGACGGTGATTCGATCGCGTGCGCCCGCCGGTCCAGGCATACGGCCGGATGTAGGTCGCTGCGATTTCGGGCTCCTGAGGGCTGGCTTCCTCGGGTGCCGACATGGCCGGCGCTTCAGCCGGTTCGGCCGACGGCCAAGGCGGATCCGCCGCAGGTTGTGGAGGGCCCTGCGGCTCCGGTTCGTCGCGCGCACGCTTGCGGCGTCGCCCACGGCGGCCACTGTCGAGGGTGAACCGGTTGAAGACCTCGGCCATGGCGTCAGCTTCGGGCGACTCTCGGTCGTCCCATCGGTGCCGCCCGGACGCGTCCGGACCTGTGCTCATGCCGTCCTCACACCGACTGACCGGTCATCACACGATTCGTTCCCTGCAACTGGGAGCGCAGTTCCGGGGTCAGGATCTGGCCGACTCGTTCCACCAGCAAGGCCATTTCGTAGGCGATCAGACCCATGTCGCAATGCGGCGCGGCCAGGACCGTCAGGCACGAGCCGTCGCTGATCGCCATCTGCAACATGAGGCCGCGTTCCATTTCGACCACGGTCTCGTTCACGGTCCCGGCTTCGAAGCAGCGCGCCGCGCCCTGGGTGAGGCTGAGCAGCCCCGATGCGACCGCTGCGAGTTGGTCGGCCCGGTCGGTGGGCAGTTTCGCGGACGCGGTCAGCAGCAGCCCGTCGGCTGAGACGACCACGGCGTGCGCCACGCCCGGGACTCGTTCGGTGAAGTCCGTGACTAGCCAGCCGAACTGGTTCGGCTGGGAATTGTGGGCGTTCATCGGCCCTCCTGTCCTCTGCACTGATTCGGGTTGTCACGGGCCGCTAGTCGGCCGAGGGCGAGTCGCGGAGGCTGTGCTTGCCTTCGCGGACCCCGCGCTGGAAGCTGGCCAGCCGTCCACGCATCACGTCCGCATCGCGGCGCGGCTTGACGTCCGGCTCAGTGGCCGTTCCCGGGACCAGTTGGGCTCTCGGGGTTCGCCGGGGAAGCCCGGCAGTCGTGTAGTCGGCGGTTTCCTGGTCGAGCAGCGACTCGGGGTCCGGGACGCCGTTGGTGCCGTTGTTGGCGTGCGGATACGGGTCAGGCTGCGGGGCCCCCGTCGGCGCGGCGCCGTTGCGCGAGGTCAGCTGCTGGCGGTGGCGGCCACGTCGAACACCGGCCTGGAAGCTCGCCAGCCGACCGCGGGCGGCGTGCGGATCGCGGGGCGGGCGCGCGCGCCCACCCGACTCCGTGTCGGCGCTGCCGGCCACCAGGTTCGCCTGCGGAACTCGAAGCGGAAGACCCGCCGCGGTGTAGTCGGAAGGTTCTGCCGCCGCGACTTCCTCGGCCCGCTGCCGGGCCTGGTCATTCGTGAAGGTCCACGAGCTCTGGCCACCATGGCCGTTGGTCCGGGCGGGCTGAGAGGAAGGGAACCTTCCTGTCGCCGGTGGCAGGAAAGTTCCCTTGCTGTCACCCTCCCCCAAGGGGGCGGGCCATTGGATGGCGGGGCGGGTGGCGTCGTTTGGGGTCGCCTGGAACCACGCGGACGCGAGATCGTCGAAGATCGGCGTCGGCGCCTTCGCACCGTTGTGGTGCTCGGCGGCCTGTACGGGCTCGCGGGGGATCTCTTCGGTGTTGAAGGCGTCCGCGGGCGGCATCTGCGGCGCGCCGTTGGCCGGGGAGCGGAAGAGGTGGAAGCCGTTGCGCACCAATTGGCGCTGGCCGGCCGCGTCCTCTTCGGCCGCCTCCCAGTCGAACTCCTCCACCAGCGTGTCGGCGGTGCGGACGTTGGGCACTATGCCGTTGGTCCGCTGGACCGGTGCCGAGGGCGCGGCGTCCACCAGCAGTTCCGGCCCGAGGCCGACCGCGACGCACAACCCGGTCGATTCCGGGCCGGGGCGCAGCTCCACCCGGATGCCGTGGCGGGCGGCGAGCCGGCCGACCACGAACAGGCCCATGCGCCGGGACGTCGACGTCTTGATCTCCTCGTCGCCGGTCAGCCGCTGGTTCACGGCCGCGAGCTCGTCCTGCGACATGCCGATGCCGCGGTCGAGGATGTCGATGCCCAGCGACCCGTCGCCGCACCGCTGCCCGGAGACGACGACCTGGGTTTCCGGCGCCGAGAAGTTCGCCGCGTTGTCGAGCAGTTCCGCCAGCAGCCGCACCAGGTCGCTCGCGGCGTATCCGACGATCTTGACGTCCGGCAGCGGCTGGACGATCACCCGCGGGTAGTGCTCGATCTCCGACACCGCGGCCCGAATCAGGTCCGCGGGCGAGGTCGGCTGCGTGAACCGCCGGGCGGGGTCCGCACCCGAGAGCACCATGAGGTTCTCGTTGTTGCGGCGCATCCGGGTGGCCAGGTGGTCCAGCTGGAACAGGGTCGCCAACTGGTCGGGGTCTTCCTCGTCGCGTTCGAGCTGCTCGAACAGCCGCAGCTGCCGCTCCAGCAGGCCCTGGCTGCGCCGCGACACGTTGATGAACGAGTCGCTGTAGCTGCGGCGGAGTTCGGCCTGCTCGGTGGCGAGGTTGACGGCCTGGGTGTGCACGTCGTCGAACGCCCGCGCCACATCGCCGATCTCGTCGGCGGTCTCCACCGGCACCCGCTCGACGCGGGGGCGGGTGGCGTGACCGGCGCGGATATCGGCGACCGCCTGCGGCAGCTGGTAGTTAGCGGTGTCCAGCGCACTGCGCCGCAGGACGTCGAGCGACCCGAGCAGGTGCCGGGCGACCACGACGACGACCGCGCCGGCGACCAGTAGAGCCGACAGCAGGATCACCGACTCCAGCCCCGCCATGTTGCTCGCGTTGTCCTGCAGTGAGAACGCGGTGTCGTGCAGCTGCTGGTCCAAGTGGTCTTGAAGCGCGTTGAGCTCGCCATGAGCCGTCCGGGACTGGTCCTTCCACACCGCTGCCGACACCAGTGCCGTGGAGAGCCGCGACTTCGTGTTGTCGCGCTCGGCCATCGCCAGCTGCACCGAGGTTTCCCTCGCCGGGACCTCGGGCTTCGCGTACAGCTGGTCGTAGCGCATCCGCTGCTGAGGGGTGGCGGCCGCGCGGAACTCCTTGACCGCGGAGGTGCGGCGGGATTCGCTGGCCGCGAGCCGGGCCAGGTTGTCGGTGCTGAAACCGCCGCGGGTCAGCCCGGTGAGCACCAGGGCCTGCTGGAGCTGCATTTCCTCGCTGATCTGCCCCAGCTCGTGCGCGGTGGTGGCCGTGGACACGAGTTGCGACGACGAGATCTGGCTGATCAGCGTGCGGTCGAGAGCCATCAGCACGCCGATGAGCTCGGTGTAGGTGTTGATCGTCACCCCGGGGTCGGCGTGACCACCCAGCACCTGCTGGCGGATCGGCGCGAGCGCGGTGAGGCGCCGGTCGGTTTCCTGCCGGGCGAACCGGACCGCCTCGCTGTCCGGGGTGGCCCGCAGCCGCTGACGCATGTCGTCCAAGGCCCGGTCCGTGGCGGTGAAGCGCTCCTGCACTTCCGGCGCGGAAACCGGCCCGCGCACCAGGAACTCGGCGGCCTTGCTGCGTTCCTGCTGCAGGCCGTCGGTGGCCGCGCGCACCGCGCTGCCGGTCGAGACCAGCCGGTCCAGCTTGGCGTATTCGTCGGCCTGGTTGATCTGGCTGCGGATCTGCAGCACGCCGAGCACCAGGGCGAAGATCACCGGAACGAGCACGACGGCGGCGATCTTGGTGGGTAGTTTCCAGTTGCGCCACGTGGTGATCCGCTCGGCGACCTTCGGCGTGGTGCGGGACCACCTGGACGCCCGGGGCGCGTTCGCGGCCGGATTTTCGAGTCCGCTGCTCACGACGCAGTCCTTTCCCGCGCAGTCGAGGTGTTCACCGACGGCGCGTTCGTGTGGTGGGCAGCCTGGGCCCGTCTGTGGTGTGCGCGGCAGGTTCTTGCATGGCTGGCGGCGCTGCGTGCGGCCGGTTTTCGCCGGTGGCCGGTGCTGTCGTCGATACCGGCGTCCGGAGCCTGCGATGTCGGGGGTGATCGCGGCCGCACCGGATTCGTCTTCGCCGGGTGTCGGTTTTGAGAACCCTACCGCAATGAAATGATCTTCCTCCGTTCTTGAATTCGGCTGGCTGACCTGCTGATTCCATGTCGATGGAGATCATTTTCGCTGGGGTGGTGGTTGATCTTGGCAATCACGAACACTGATCGTGTTCGGCTGGGCGATCTTCAGAAGTGCTTTTGTCGCCCGATAGGTAGATGTTGGGGCTACGAATGACTTTTTCGTTGCAGAGCCGCGCCGAGATTTCGCCCGGTCGCCCTTCCTGCGCGTCGAGTGCCTAGTTGACCTGCTGAAATTTGCCGCGGCTCAGGGAGTTTCGGTTTGCGGAGGGCGGTTTCGGTGGCGCCGCACAGGGGGTCGGCACGGCAAAACGACCACATACCGTGATCGGTGAATTCATCAATGTGTGTGCTGTGTCGCTGCGCGTGTCGGTGCTGCGGCATTCGCTGGCTAGACTTCCGAACCGGTTGGCAGCGCGGGCAGCGCGGTTCGCCGACGCCCTGGATCCGAGAACTCTCGATTAAGCCGGATCGAATGCGAGCCAGGGCGCTCGGCCACGGAGCACTGGGGAACTCCGAAGCATCGACCGAAACCACGTCGATGCAGCTCGACTGCTTGGAAGGACGCATGCCCAACGCAACCCAGCCACCGCCGCCGCGAACGCCCGGAGGCGAGCCCGCGACGCCGGCAACCTTCGGCCAGATCGACAAACCGGCACCCCGCGCCCACCGGCCGGCGCCGGACTACACCGCCATCGCGCGAAGCCCCGAATTCCTCGATCTCCGAGCCAGGCTGCGCCGCTTCGTCTTCCCGATGACCGCGGTGTTCCTCCTCTGGTACCTCGGATACGTCGTCCTCGCCGCCTACCTGCCGGATTTCATGAGCATCCGGCTCTTCGGCGAGGTCAACGTCGGCCTGGTCATGGGCATCGGCCAGTTCGTGACCACGATCCTGATCACCGCCCTTTACCTCAAGTACGCGGCGCGCCAGATCGATCCGCGCGTCGTGGCGCTGTACCGGGAAGCGACCGGGGAGGACCCGCGATGATCAACGCCAACCCGGTGCTCAACATGAGCATCTTCGGGGTGTTCGTGCTGCTCACCCTGTACATGGTCTACCGCGTGAGCAGCTCCGGTACGGCCACCGACTACTTCGCCGCAGGAGGCCGGTTCACAGGTGCGCAGAACGGCATCGCGCTCTCCGGGGACTTCCTGTCGGCGGCGTCGTTCCTCGGGATCGCCGGGGCGATCGCGGTGCACGGCTACGACGGGTTCCTCTACTCGATCGGCTTCCTCGTGGGCTGGCTGGTCAACCTGTTGCTGGTGGCCGAGCTCCTGCGCAACACGGGCCGCTTCACGATGGGCGATGTGCTGAGCTTCCGGATGCGGCAACGCCCGGTCCGCGCGGCCGCCGCAGTGTCCACATTGGTGATCTCCTTCGTCTACATGATCGCCCAGATGGCCGGCGCGGGCAGCCTGGTGGCACTGCTGCTCGACGTGCACAGCTCGGGCGGTCAGGCGCTGGTTATCGGCGGCGTGGGCCTGGTGATGATCGTCTACGTGCTGGTCGGCGGCATGAAGGGAACCACCTGGGTGCAGATCATCAAGGCGGCCATGCTCATGCTGTGCGCGGCCATGATGACCCTGTTTCTGATGGGTAAGTTCGGCTTCAGCCTGACCTCGCTGCTGCAGCACGCGGCGGAGCAGAACCCGTTGGGGGACCGGATCTTCTCGCCCGGTGCGAAGTACGGCCAGAGCGATGTGACCAAGCTGGACTTCGTGTCGCTGTCCCTGGCCTTGGTGCTGGGCGTCGCCGGGCTGCCGCACGTGCTGATGCGGTTCTACACCGTGCCCAACGCTCTGCAGGCGCGGCGTTCCGTGGTCTGGGCGACCTGCACGATGGCGTTGTTCTACCTGTGCACGCTCGTGATCGGCTACGGAGCGGGAGCGGTCAGCGGCACCGAGGCGATCCTCTCGGCTCCCGGTGGCGAGAACTCGGCCGCGCCGCTGCTGGCGTACCGCGTCGGAGGCACGGTGTTGCTGGGCGTCGTCGCAGCTGTCGCCTTCGCGACCATCCTCGCCGTTGTCGCCGGGCTGACGCTGACCGCGTCCGCCTCCTTCGCCCACGACGTCTACGCCAACATCGTGAAGCGCGGCAAGGCGGATCCCGACTCGGAGGTGCGGGTCGCCCGCCTGACGGCGCTCGTGATCGGTGCCGCGTCGATCCTCGGCGGCATCCTCGTCAACGGGCAGAACATCGCGTTCCTGGTGGCGCTCGCGTTCGCGTTCGCGGCTTCGGCGAACCTGTCGACGCTGCTGTTCTCGCTGTTCTGGCGGCGGTTCAACACCCGCGGCACGCTGTGGGGGATCTACGGCGGGCTGATCTCGTGCACGGTTCTGGTCGTCTTCTCGCCGGTGGTCTCGGGATCGCCGGACTCGATCCTGCCGGGCGTGGACTTCGCGTGGTTCCCGCTGAGCAACCCCGGGATCGTGTCGATCCCGATCTCGTTCCTGTGCGGCTACATCGGCACGCTGCTCGGAGGAGGCCAGGTGAGCGAGAAGCGAACCGCAGAGATGGAAGTCCGTGCCCTCACCGGCATCGGCTCGTCCTGACGTGGAGCATGGGAACCTTCCTGTCACTTTTGACAGGAAGGTTCCCATGCTCCACGGGAGGGGGGTCGCAAACTAAAGGGAAACAACCCAGCACGCGATACCAAAAAGAAGCAGTAGGCT
>NZ_JBSGJZ010000043.1:12951-63452 GCF_053605825.1 Saccharopolyspora sp. NPDC003752
GTGGCTTGGTTACGTATAACCCCACCGCTTTTAGGAACGCCCGCCCCCACCCCGGAAGGGGCCCGCCCGCCGGGGCCGATGGGCACCCTACCGCACACTTTTGACAGGAAGGTTCCCATGCTCCACGTCAGGGCGATCGCAACGTCAGGCGAACCAGCCCATCACGCGATCCCAGAAAGACGCAGTCTGCTCAGGAGTGTGGGCGTCGTGATGGTGCGTGGTGGCTGAAGTCGTGGCCGCAGGCCGCTGCGCCTCAAGGGCGCTGGTCTGGGCGGTTCCCTGCTGGCCGAAGACCACGTCGGAGCAGGAGTAGAAGGCCTCGGGGCTGTCAGTGCGCTGCCAGATCGTGTGGAGCACGTGCTGACCTGTCTTGCCCTCGGGGATCTTCGCGGCGATCGAGTACCCTTCCGCGGTTTCCGGCGGGTTGTCGACATCGGCGACCTTCACCAGATCGCCCCAAGCCATCGGCTTCGACGAATCCCAGCCGTCCTTGGTGATGAAGACCTGGAACCCGCCCTGGTGCTTGGCAGTGGCCTTGAAGTTGAGGTCGACGTCGCCGGTCTGCAGCTGAGTGGTCGGCCATGCCGTGGCCGGGGCGTCGAAACCCGAGTACATCGGATTGTTGGCGCTGCAGAGCTTCCCATCCGGGATCAGTTCCTGGTGCCGGCCGTTGGCGTCGCCGATCCGGTTGCTCATCCAGTCGTAGATCGGGGCGGAACCGTTCTCGGCAACGACTCCCTTACATCCCTCCGAGTCGGGGCTCTCGGCTCCTTCTAGAAAGCAGGTGTAGGCGCGGCCGGCAGGTGCCTGCATGTCGCCGTGGGCAAAGGCGGCCTGCGGGGCAAGCAGGGAGCCGATGACGGACACGCCACCAAGAGCAGTGGCTGCGGCTAGCTTGGGGCACACGTTCACGTCGAGTCTCCTCGTTGTCCGCCGGTGCCGACGTCGGCCGTGAACGGCGCGCATCGATCACCGGTGCATCGTTTCGGGGCGAACAGATGCTGACTCGGCAGACGAGGGGACGTCCACTGTGAAAATTCTATTCGTGCTTATTGAAAACTATTGGTTCGCCGATCGTTTTTGCAGGTGGGGGGTAGTGTACTGCCGTCTGAAATGAATGCGTAAAGGAATCTGACGCGGGCGATAAACGAGTCTTAATCGGGACTTCGGGGAATCTGTTGGTCGAATTTTTGATATTGACCTTTTTTGATTCTTAATTTCCCTGAAGTGAAACGGTGCCGCGAGTCGCCCGATGGCGGCAAGTGTGCCTGCCGGGGGTTGCGGCAGAAAGGTTCCCATGCAGCGGCCTGTTAGCTCGTTGGCTCCAGGGGGCCTGGGGGTTGGAGCATGGGAACCTTCCTGTCACTGACGCGGCAGTCCTCGGGTCGCTTCAGTGCGGGATCGGGATCTCGAAGTGGACGGACTGGCTGTGCTGCTCGTCGCCACGCGCGTCGTAGATCTCCTTCGCCACCGCGCGCCAGAAAGGCTCGGCGCCTTCGATCTCCGGGTTGGTGTGCAGGTAGATCGCGGAGTAACCCGCCGTGTCGGCGACGAAGTCGCAAGCCATTGCCACCAAAGCGCGTGCAAGACCGTGCCGGCGGTGTGCCCTGGCAACGTAAACCCTGAACAGCTGAGCGGTCTCGCCGCTCGGGTAGCGGTCGGCGATCCACTGTGGATGCGGCGGACTGCTGGGGCCGTTGGCTCGCACCGCCGTTGTTGCCGCGACCTCGCCGTCGCGGACCGCGACGAACAGGGCGTGCCGAGGATTCTGCAGATACGTGGGCTCGATGTTGACGACGTCCGAGTGCCATTTCGAGTCGTAACCGTGCCCGAACTCGTTGTAGAAGGTGTCGAGCATGACCTTCCGTGCGCCATCAACGTCGGATGGCCTGGCGGCGCGGACGGTGTACTCGCTGATGCGGTGTTCGATGTTGTGCTGCATCGCGTCCTCTCCGGGCGATCGGTGATGCATGTTCGTTCCTGGGCGGCAGGAAGGCTCCCTTGCTGTGGATCTGGGTCACTCAGGGCTGCGCCAGTAGAGCAATGATAATCATTTTCAATCTGACCGCAGGTGGTAGCCCTCGTTTGAGCTGGGATGTCGGGGTCGAATGACAGGAAAGTTCCCATGCTCTCGCCCGTCACGGCGGGTTGACGGTGGGTGGGGGCGAGATTACGTTGGACGGCTGTTGTGGTCAGACCGTATGTCCAGTGAGGGGTTTGATGAATCTCCACGCGTTGCTGGGCGAACGAACGCGGGATCGTGGGCCGGTCCGAGTCGGCGTGATCGGGGCGGGGAAGTTCGCCTCGATGTTTCTCACCCAGGCGTTGAGCCTCGAAACCATGCACGTCGTCGGCATCGCAGACCTCTCGCCGGAGCGAGCTCGGGCCGCGTTGCAGCGCACCGGCTGGCCCGCCGAGCGTTACGCGGCCGCTAGCTTCGGCGAGGCATTGCGCAGCGGTAGCACGCATGTCACCGACGATGCCGATACGTTGATCGATGCTCCGGGGCTGGAGGTGGTCCTGGAGATCACCGGCGACCCCATGGCAGGTGTGCGCCACGCGGTTCGCGCGATCGACGCCGGCCGGCACGTCGTCATGGTCAACGTCGAGGCCGACTGCATGGTGGGGCCGCTGCTCGCGGAGCGGGCTCGCGCGGCAGGGGTGGTCTACTCGATGGCCTACGGCGACCAGCCCGCCCTGATCTGCGAGCTCGTCGATTGGGCTCGCACAGCGGGTTTCGACGTGGTGGCCGCTGGCAAGGGAACGAAGTACCTGCCCGAGTACCACGCATCCACTCCGGACACGGTGTGGGAGCACTACGGCTTCACGCGGGAACAGCTGGATCGCGGGGACTTCAACCCGAAGATGTTCAACTCGTTCCTGGACGGGACGAAATCGGCCATCGAGATGGCGGCCGTCGCCAACGGCACCGGATTGGTGCCGCAGGACGAAGGTCTGCTCTTCCCGCCCTGCGGAGCCGACGACCTGTCAACGGTGTTCCGGCCCGCCGAGATCGGGGGCCGGCTGACCCGCCGGGGCACCGTCGAGATCGCCTCCAGCCTCCACCGCGACGGCACCGACGTCGCGCGAGACCTGCGCTGGGGCGTCTACGTCAGCTTCGAAGCGCGCACCGACTATGCGGTCCAGTGCTTCGCCGAATACGGCGTGCGCACGGATGAGACCGGGCGCTACGGCTCGCTCTACCGGCCGTACCACATGATCGGACTGGAACTGGGCATCAGCATCGCTTCGGCCCCGTGCGCGGAGAGGCGACCGGGTGCCCGACGGCCTTCCGCGGAGACGTCGTCTCCGTTGCAAAACGTGCGCTGAAGGCCGGGGAAGTCCTCGACGGCGAGGGTGGCTACATGGTTCACGGCAAGCTCGCCCCGGCAGAGATGTCGATGAAGCTTGGTGCGTTGCCGATGGGATTGGCCAGCGGCGTCAAGCTGCGCAACGACATTCCCCAGGGCGGTGTCGTCGGCTGGGAGGACGTCGAAGTGGATGACTCGGCGCTGGCGGTGCAGTTGCGGCGTGAGCTGGAACGAACGATGCGCGGATGACGGCGGGCAGGGGCGAGCTACGCCCGTAGAGTGGGGCGGTCTCCGGGAGCATCGCAGGAGAATCGAGGAGGAGCGTGAGTTCCGCAAGCCAGAGCTCGTGGGAACCGGTGCGCAAGGTGCGCACCTACGAGCAGGTCATGGCGCAGATCGAGCAGCGCATGCTGGACGGGTTGCTCGCACCCGGTGACAGGCTGCCCAGCGAACGCGAACTTTCGCAGCTCCTCGGCGTCAGCCGCCCGTCGCTGCGTGAGGCGCTGCGCGTGCTTGAGGCGCTAGGCATCGTCGAAGTTCGGCCCGGCCGCGGGCCCGAAGGCGGGACAGTGTTCGTCGGGCACCCCGGTGAAGGCTTCGCCATCCTGCTGAAGATGCAGTTGGCGCTCGGGCACTTCGGCGGCACCGATGTGCTCCGGACTCGACTGATGCTGGAGGAGTGGGCGGTCGCCGACGCGGCGCGCAACGCCACCGGCGAGGACTACGACGCGCTGCGGAGCATCCTGGACCAGATGGACGCGGCCGATCTGACCGCCCGCGACTTCAACCGCCTGGACACCGAGTTCCACGTGCGGATCGCCGAATCGACCGGAAACTCGCTGGCTTCCTACCTGATGAGTTCGCTGCGCACCGCGATCCAGCGCCAGATGATCGACGCTTACGAGCAGCTGGCCGATTGGCGAGCGACTGCGAAGACGGTGCGCAGCGAGCACCGGAACATCTTGCGGGCCATTGAGGAGCACGACGCCCCGCGGGCCGTCGAACTCGTTCGCGATCACATCAACGACTTCTACGAGACCGGATCTTTTACCGGCGGTCGCTGATCGCCAGCTTGAACCTGCTGAAGCGGGCGACGTCTCTCAATCCGTGAACTTCGGTGTCACTTGCCGCAGCAGCAGCGCGTCGGCGTTCATCGTCGCCAGCAGCAGCTCGGTCTCGGAGATCTCGGGAAGCGGTTCGCGGTCGGCGAGGTCGCTGGAGGTGCTGGAGCATGGGAACCTTCCTGTCACTTCTGGCAGGAAAGTTCCCATGCTGCCGTCGTCGAGCAGGCGAAGCGTGTCGTCGATGGCGGTTGCGGTCGACTTGTCAGGCGGGAGCATGACCAGGGCCGTTGCCTGGTGGAACAGGCCTCGCAGGCTGTCGTAGGCGGTGTCGAGCGCTTCCTGCTGGTCGGGCTGCGGTTGCCTGCTGCCGGGCGTGGCCGTGACCAGCTCCTGCTGGGTTCGGACGGCTGTGTGGAAGCTCCGGGCGAGATCGTGCGGGTTGGGACCAGCCCCTCGGTGGACATCCGCCACCTGGCCCAGCAGGTTCCGGATCGCGCCGCAGGCGTTGGCGAAGCGCTCGTTGATGCCGGGCTTGGGCACACCTGGTATCGCGGCGAACCCGAAGACCAATCCGATCAACAGGGCGAGCAGGATCAGCACCACGTACTCCACGAGGACCGACACCGGGTCCAGGTGGCGCGTGGTGGCGTTCAGCCCAACGCTCATCAGCACGATGCACCCGTTGAACACCACGGGCTGCGTTCGCATGAACCAGAAGCCGATCAGCAGCGCGATCAACGCCACCGGTGCCAGCGCGGCCTGCGGAAGCAGCCAGATCACCAGCGCCAGCACCACGGATCCGGCCAGCGCACCGATGACCCTTTCGCGGGCTTTTGCCAGGCTGTCGTGCCACTCCGGCTGCATGATCGCGAAGATCGTCATCAGGAACGCGACGGTGAGCGGATCTCCGGGCCGGAAGCTCGCGATCACGAGCGCGATCAGCACGCCCAGCGCGCACCGCACCGCATGCCGGAGTTGGGGCGATCGCCAGGACAGCGTGCCGCGCGAGGTCTTCACCAGCACCTGGCGGACCGTCGCGGGGACCGTGACCCGAGTGGCGTCCCGGACCGCAGCCGCAGCGCGGATCTCGGCTAGCTCCTCCCACAAGCGGGAGACCAGGCGGCTGGTGCCGCCGGGAAGTTCGGGGACTGCCGGTCTGTCTTTGTCAGGCAGCTCGGGTGAGGCGGGAGCGCGCACGGCGTCGGCCAGCCTGGTTGCTTCTTCGCGTGCGGCGTCCAGCGCGGCATCCAGTTCTTCGGCGTCGTGGGACGGCAGATACCGACGACGGTCGCCGAGGACACCGAGGATGGTGCGGTAGCGCATGGTCGTGAACAGCACTTGCCCGGTCCAGCGCGTCGGCCGGTCGGAGTGCCATTTGCGCAGTGCTTCCCCCGGGTCGGGTGGCTGCGCGTCGGCCAATGCACTGGCCAGGACGGCTCTCGTCGGCCCGCTCGGGTCCCTGGCGCCGAGCCACAGGCGGAGCAGGAAGACCCAGATCACGGCCAGCATCGGAGCCGCGACGATCTGGATGTGCGTGGCGGTCCCGGTGAGCTGGAATCCGTAGCTGAACAGGGCCGCCATGCCCAAACCGAGCCCAACCTGGACGAAGCGTTGGCCCAACGCCGGCAGGAGACCGGCGACGAACACGACGACCACGACCAGTGCGATCGAGACCCAGCTCGACACCTCGGCCATCAGGCGCGGCACCGCGACGGCCAGCACCATCGTCGGCGCGAGTACCGCGAGCAGTCGCAAATCGGGGCGCAACGCGCCGCCGGATGCCGCCATGAAGCAGAACATGGCGGTGAGCGCGGCCAACGTCGTCGCCGCGCCGAGCCCCGCCACCGCGCCCATCCCGGCCGCTCCGCCGACGATGACCGCCATCATCAGCAGCAACCCGAGCCGCTTGCCTGCACTCACCGAGGCCTCGCAACCGCCATGGCCCCACCTTATCGACGGCGGCCACAGTGGACAGCTTCAGCAGCGGACGCCACGTCGCGCATCAGGCATTGCCGAGGTGCAGCATGGGAACCTTCCTGTCACCTGGGCGAAAAATGTCCTGTTTCGGCTGGAGTATGGGAACCTTCCTGTCAGGCATGGAACCTGGATGGTCTCGTCGACCGTCCGATCCATCCGAAGTGGACCAATTCAGTCGGCCGACTCGTCCTGGGATGGTTCGACGAGCGAATGTTCCAGCTTGGCGAGAAAGCCGGTCAGGGATGAGCGTTCGGTCGCGGTGAGCGCGCTGATCAACTGCGACTCGTGTTCGAGCAGTTCGCGCACGGTGGTTTCGATGAGGCGGTGGCCAGCGTCGGTCAGCCGGACGGCGACCGCTCGGCGCGAGGCCGTGGACGGTGATCGCGAGACCAGCCCGGCTTGTTCTGCCCGGGCGATTCGCTGGGAGACCGCACCCGGAGTGACCAGTGTCCGGCGGGTGATCTCGCGGGTCGTGAGCTCGTACGGCGGGCCTGCGCGGCGGATCACGCTGAGGAGGTCGAGTGTGGACGGATCGATCCCGAGCCTGCTCAGGGTGCGCCGCCGTTCGTCGGCGAGGACTTTGGCGATGCGCCAGATCGGCGTGATGACCCCGATGGAATCGGTGTCCACACCGGGGAGTTCGCGTTGCCATGCCGCTGCGATGTCCGCCGTGGGCCACGTGGCGGCCTGGTTGAGCGGATAGTCACCGGCTCCTGGGGTGTTGGACATCTGCCGCCTTCCGAGTTACGTTTAGCGTTAAACGTATCAGTTGAGGAGCTTTCAGTGAAGCGCATCGTGCTCGTAACCGGAGGTAGTACGGGAATCGGCAAGGCGGTTGCGGCCAGATTCCGTGCCGAAGGTGACACCGTGATCATCACCGGCCGCAACGCGGAGCGGCTGGCAGCCACCGCGGCCGAGATCGACGTCCGGTCGATCGCCTGCGACGCGACCGATCCCCGGCAGGTGGCCGACCTGGCCGACCGGCTCGGAGAGCATCTCGACGTGCTGGTCAACATGGCCGGCGGCAACACCGACCTGCAGCGGTCCGGGGAGCCGGAAGGTCTCGAGGAGGTGATGGCCGCGTGGCGGGAGAACCTGGATGCCAACCTGCTCAGCGCCGTCGCGACCACGACGGCCGTGCTCGACAAACTCCGGCCGGGCGGCGCCATCATCAACATCGGTTCCATCGGCGCCGAATACGCCTCTACGTCTTACGGGGCGGCGAAGGCGGCACTGGCGGCCTGGAACGCGGGTCTGTCCGCGCAGGTGGGGCCGAAGGGGCTGACGGCAAATCTGATCGCGCCCGGCTACATCGAGGAAACCGAGTTCTTCCACGGGCAACTCGGCGAGCAGAAGCGAGCCGCCCTGATCGACGCCACCCACAACGGCCGTGCGGGACGTCCGAGCGACATCGCCGAAACGGTGCACTTCCTGGCGTCCGAAGGCGCGGGCCACATCACCGGGCAGACCCTGCACGTGAACGGCGGCGCTTACACCACCAGATGAGCGCCGCGTCGATGTTGCTTGCCGCATAACGAAATCGGGTCCTGGTGAGTGAAACTCGCCAGGACCCGATTTCGGTGCGCCCTCGACAGGACTCGAACCTGTGACACCTGCCTCCGGAGGGCAGTGCTCTATCCGCTGAGCTACGAGGGCTTGTCGCTGCGGACGATCGTTAGCTTAGCGCACCCGGCGGGCACCCTTCGACGGGGGTCGGTTTGCCGCTGTCCCGCAGTTCACCGCGTCTTCGTGGCGAGGTTGGAGCATGGGAGCTTTCCTGTCGCCGGTGACAGGAAAGCTCCCATGCTCGCATCCCGGCAAGCGGGGGCCTGACTTGACGCGTGCACTCATGCATACTTCACTATGTATTGGAGAGACGACTGAGGAGGACGGTCGATGGGTCAGGGGCATGGGCACGGCTCCGCCGCCGATGCGGTCAGCGCATCCGGTCGCTACGTGCGGCGGTTGGCCGCATCGTTCGCGATCTTGCTCGCGTTCTTCGTCCTGGAAGCGGTGGTCGGGTTTCTCACGTCATCGCTGGCGCTGCTCTCCGACGCCGGGCACATGCTCACCGACGTGCTCGGCGTCGGCATGGCGCTGGCCGCGATCACCGCCGCCCGGCGACCGGTCGAGGGCAAGCGGACCTTCGGCCTCTACCGCATGGAAGTGCTCGCCGCGCTCGCCAACGCCGTGCTGCTGTTCGGCGTCGCGGGTTACATCCTCTACGAGTCCATCGCCCGGTTCCAGGAGCCGCCGGAGGTCGCCGGCGTGCCGATGATGCTGACCGCTGCCGCAGGGCTGGCCGCCAACCTCGTCGTCTTCGCGCTGCTGCGGCGCGGCGCGAACGAGAGCCTGAACGTGCGCGGCGCCTACCTCGAGGTGCTCGCGGACACCATCGGCTCCGTCGGCGTGTTGATCGGTGGCGCGGTGACCTGGGCGTTCGGTTGGTACCTGGCCGACCCGATCGTCGCGGTCGCTGTCGGCCTGTTCGTGCTGCCGCGCACCTGGAAGCTGGCGCGGCAGGCGCTGCGGATCCTCGTCCAGCAGGCGCCGGAAGGGGTGGACCTGCAGGAGCTGCGGGCCGATCTCGCCGCGCTGCCGTCGGTCACCGAGGTGCACGACCTGCACGTGTGGACCCTCACCTCGGGCATGGAGGTCGCCTCCGCCCACCTCACCACCGGAGCCGGCGCCGACCACGGCGGCGTGCTGGTGGCGGCCCAGCGAGTCCTGGCCGAGCGCTACCAGATCGACCACGCGACCCTGCAGGTCGAGCCCGCCGAATGCGCTCAGCGCTGCCGGGCTTTGACCTGGTGAGGGCCGCCGGGTGACAGGAAGGTTCCCATGCTCGCGCCTCAGCGCAGCGGCTGGGCGCCTCGTTCGGCGAGCATCGAGCGCATGAGGTCGCTCTCGCTGCGCTGGGAGCCGAGCATGTTCTTCCCCAGCTCGCGGACCGCCGGGACCGCCGCGTGCGTCGCCCCGTAGTCCGCCATCGGCGCGCCGCCCTCGTGGTGGCGGAGCATCAGCTGCAGGAAGTAGACGTCGAACTCCGGCCCGCGCAGCGACTGCAGCCGCGACATCTCCGCACTGGTCGCCATGCCGGGCATCAGCCCGCCGGACTCCGACTGCGCGGCCGCCGGGGCGCTGTGCTGGTGGCCGCCGTCCTCCGTCATCCACGTCATCAGCGGGCCGACGGCCTGCGCGGACTGGCCCCACAGGCTGAGCCAGCCCTGCATGCGGCCGATCTGGTCGCGCTGGTTGGTCTCGATGTCGAACGCCAGCTGGCGCACGGCGACGTCGGCGGCGTGCTCCCGCGCGAGCGTCGCCATCGTCACCGCCTGCTGGTGGTGCACGGACATGTCCTGCGCGAAGCCGACGTCCACCGCCGTCGGCTGCGGTTCGGCGCTGTCGAAGGACGGCACCCGGATCAGCAGCCCGAGCGCCGCCCCCAGCAGCAGGAGGACGACCGCCGCCGCGACGGCCACGAAGATGCGGACCGGCAGCGGCCGCCGTGCCTCAGCCGACACGGGTCACTGGCCCATCTCGCCGGTGGCGGCGCTGGCGCCGCGGCCGTCCATCGGGATCGCGTCCGGGCCGGGCGGGGTCGGGTCGAACTTCGGCGGGTTGTTCGTGTCGAACGCGCCCGGGTAGGCCTGGCAGGAG
Source organism: Saccharopolyspora sp. NPDC003752 (assembly GCF_053605825.1). NCBI lineage: Bacteria > Bacillati > Actinomycetota > Actinomycetes > Pseudonocardiales > Pseudonocardiaceae > Saccharopolyspora > Saccharopolyspora sp. NPDC003752. Next base: position 22,964 of record NZ_JBSGJZ010000043.1, read on the forward strand.
CCGCCGATCTCCGGGTAGACGCCGTTGTTGTTCAGCCGCAGCGCGGTGATGAACTGGTCGATGCGCTGGTCGTCGGCGTTGTCGACCTTGAGCTGGTGGCCCCAGGACTGCAGCGAGATCGCGCTGTCCAGGCCCGGGTACGGCGACATCATCGTGTAGGGCTTGCCGTCGACGCGGGCCTTGAGCCGCTCCAGGCCGGGCTCGTTGACCCGATCCGGGTTGTAGGCGATCCACACCGCGCCGTGCTCCAGCGAGTGCACCATGTTCTCGGTGCGCACCGCCTCCGGGTAGACCACGCCGGTGCAGTCGGCCCAGATGCCGTCGTGCGGGCCGCCGAACGACGGCGCGTGGTCGTAGGCCACCCGCTGGTCCGGACGGACGTGGATCTGCCCCGGGTAGTCGACGACGGTGATGCCGGGGATGGTCTTCGACGGGTCCGGGTTCTGCGGCGACGGCTTGAACGCCTCGGTGGCCTTCTCCGCTTCGGCCTGGGCCTGCCGGATCGACTCCTGTCCCGACCACCGGCTGTACGCGTACCCGAAGATCACGGCCGCGAAAACCACCACGACGGTGACGCCGGAGATCAGCATCCAGGGGATCGACCGCTGGTGCACCACGGCGCCGCGCACCGCTTTGCTCTTCCTGTTCGCCATGCTCTTCGCAAACCTCGTCTCGCCGAGAACCGCCGGGGGATCCGGCCCGTCAGTGTAGAGATTCCGGGCGCCGCGGGTGGCCGTGCGTCCAATGCTCGCCACCACGTTCTCACACCAGAGTGACGAGTCGATCACGCGGCGTGTTATCTCCTGCTCGCTCGTCCCCAACCCGTTGGCTGAGCAGCGCGGACGCTTCCTTAGACTGCATAAGGTGACTCCCGCCGCGCTCGCAGAACTGGTCCGCAACACCGCCGTCGAGGTCCTCTCCGCCAGGGACCTGGACACTTCCGTGCTGCCCGAGGCGGTGACGGTCGAGCGACCCCGCAACCCCGAGCACGGTGACTACGCCACGAACGTGGCCATGCAGGTCGCCAAGAAGGTCGGCGTGTCGCCGCGCGATCTCGCGGGCTGGCTCGCCGACGCGCTGACCGGGCTGGACGCCATCGACTCCGTCGACGTCGCCGGGCCCGGCTTCCTGAACCTCCGGCTCGCCGCCGACGCGCAGGGCCAGATCGTGCGCGAGGTGCTCACCAAGTCCGCCGGTTACGGCCGCGGCGAGCTCTACACGGCGCTGAAGGTCAACCTCGAGTTCGTCTCCGCCAACCCGACCGGCCCGATCCACCTGGGCGGCACCCGGTGGGCCGCGGTCGGCGACGCGCTCGGCCGGGTGCTGGCAGCGCAGGGCGCCGAGGTGACCCGCGAGTACTACTTCAACGACGCGGGCGCGCAGATCGACCGGTTCGTGCGGTCGATGATCGCCGCTGCGAAGGGCGAGCCCGCGCCGGAGGACGGCTACGGCGGCGACTACATCGCCGACATCGCCGCGGCCGTGCTCAAGGCCGAGCCGAACGCCCTGGAGCTGCCCGAGGCGGAGGGGCACGAGGCGTTCCGCCGCATCGGCGTCGCGCTGATGTTCGACGAGATCAAGCAGAGCCTGCACGAGTTCGGCACCGACTTCGACGTGTTCTTCCACGAGGACTCGCTGCACACCTCCGGCGCGGTCGCCGCGTGCGTCGAGGAGATGAAGCAGTCCGGCCACGTGTACTTCGCCGACGGCGCCTGGTGGCTGCGCTCCACCGAGTACGGCGACGACAAGGACCGGGTGCTGATCAAGAGCGACGGCGCGCCCGCCTACATCGCCGGCGACGTCGCCTACCTTCGGGACAAGCGCGCCCGCGGCTTCGACCTGTGCATCTACATGCTGGGCGCCGACCACCACGGCTACATCGCCCGGCTGAAGGCCGCCGCCGCGGCGCTGGGCGACGACCCGGCCGTCGTCGAGGTGCTCATCGGGCAGATGGTGAACCTGGTGCGCGACGGCAAGCCGGTGCGGATGAGCAAGCGCGCGGGCACCGTCGTGAGAATGGAGGACCTCGTCGACGCCGTGGGCGTGGACGCGGCCCGCTACTCGCTGATCCGGTCCTCCGCGGACTCCGCGGTGGACATCGACCTGGATCTGATCAGCAAGCGCACCAACGAGAACCCGGTCTTCTACGTGCAGTACGCGCACGCCCGGCTGTCCTCGTTGCAGCGCAACGCCGCCTCGCTCGGCATCGAGCGCGGACCGGTGGACGAAGCCGACCTGTCGCTGCTCACCCACGAACGTGAGGGCGACCTGATCCGCACCCTGGGCGAGTTCCCGCGCGTGGTGCTGTCGGCCGCCCAGCTGCGGGAACCGCACCGGGTGGCCCGCTACCTGGAGGACGTGGCCGCCGCGTACCACAAGTTCTACGACGCGTGCCGCGTTCTGCAGCCCGGTGACGACCAGGCGAGCCCGTTGACCATCGCCCGGCTGCAGCTGTGCGAGGCGACCCGCCAGGTCCTCTCCAACGGCCTCGGCCTGCTCGGGGTCAGCGCCCCGGACAAGATGTAGGGCGCACGCGAGCAGATGAATGCAACAACGGCCTGCCCATCGGCAGGTCGCGCGAAGGAGCTGTAAATGCGCGCCCATCCCGCCGGGCCGCGGCACGCCGATGTCGTGCTGCCCGGTAACACCGCGGGACCCCTCCCGGTGACCGCGGACGAAGTCGACCTGCTGCACCCGAACGTCTGGCCGCGCAACTGCGAGCGCGGCGCCGATGGCGTCGTCCGGCTCGCCGGCATCGACGTCCGTGAGCTCGTCGAACGCTTCGGCACGCCGCTGTTCGTGCTCGACGAGGACGATTTCCGGTCGCGTTGCCGCGACTACGCCGAGGCGTTCGGCGACCCGGCCGCCGTGCACTACGCGTCCAAGGCGTTCCTGTGCACCGAGGTCGCCAAGTGGGTCGCCGAGGAGGGCTTGAGCCTGGACGTGTGCAGCGGCGGCGAGCTGGCCGTGGCGCTGCGCGCCGGGTTCCCCGCCGAGCGGATCACGTTCCACGGCAACAACAAGTCCGTCGCCGAGCTGGCCGCCGCCGTCGAGGCCGGGGTCGGCTCCGTGGTGCTGGACTCGTTCCACGAGATCGCCCGGCTGGACCACATCGCCACGGAGCGCGGCGTCCGCCAGCACGTGCTGGTGCGCATCACGGTCGGCGTTGAAGCGCACACCCACGAGTTCATCGCGACCGCGCACGAGGACCAGAAGTTCGGCTTCTCGCTGGCCAACGGGCAGGCCGCCGAGGCGGTGCACCGGGTGCTCAAGGCCGATTCGCTGGTGCTGGCCGGCCTGCACAGCCACATCGGTTCGCAGATCTTCGACGTGGACGGCTTCGAGCTGGCCGCGCACCGGGTGGTCCGGCTGCTCGCCGAGCTGCGCGAGGAGCACGGTGCCGAGGCGCTGGCCAGCGCGTCCACTGTGGATCTCGGTGGCGGGCTGGGTATCGCCTACACCGCCGACGACGACCCGCTGCCGCCCGCGCAGCTGGCGATCCGGCTGCACGAGATCGTCGGCAAGGAAGCCGACAACGCGGGCATCCCCGTGCCCAAGATCGCCGTCGAGCCCGGCCGCGCGATCGTCGGCCCCGGCATGGTGACCGTCTACGAGGTCGGCACCATCAAGGACGTGGCGCTCGGCGGCGACGCGCACCGCAAGTACGTCAGCGTGGACGGCGGCATGAGCGACAACATCCGCACCTCGCTCTACGACGCCGTCTACGACTGCCGACTGGTGTCCCGCACCGCCGAGGCGCCCGCCGTGCTGTCCCGCATCGTGGGCAAACACTGTGAGTCCGGTGACGTAGTGGTGCGCGACTGCTGGTTGCCGGAGGACATTGCTCCAGGAGACCTGTTGGCAGTCGCCGCCACCGGCGCCTACTGCTACGTGATGGCCAGCAACTACAACCGCCTGCCCAAGCCGCCCGTCGTTGCGGTTCGAGATGGTCAGGCGCGGTTGCTGCTGCGCAGGGAGACCGAGGACGACCTGCTCCGGCTGGAGGTGTGAGTGAGCCAGGACCGTGAACCGATCAGGGTCGCACTCTTGGGGTGCGGGACCGTCGGGACCGAGGTGCTGCGCCTGTTGCAGGACCAACCGGATGAATTCGCCGCGCGGACCGGCGCGCCGATGCTGGTCACCGGGGTGGCGGTGCGCCGCCCGCACAAGCACCCCGACGTGCCCCAGCACCTGCTGACCACCGACGCGCACGCGTTGGTCGAGGGCGACGTCGACGTCATCGTGGAGCTGATCGGCGGTATCGAGCCCGCGCGCTCGCTGCTGCTGACCGCGCTGAAGTCCGGCAAGTCGGTGGTGACCGCGAACAAGGCGCTGCTCGCCGAGCACGGCTCCGAGCTGTACGCGGCGGCGGACGCCTCGGGTGCCGACATCTACTTCGAGGCGGCCGTGGCGGGCGCGATCCCGCTGCTGCGCCCGCTGCGCGAGTCGCTGGCCGGGGACCGGATCAACCGGGTCATGGGCATCGTCAACGGCACCACGAACTACATCCTGTCCGCGATGGACTCCACCGGCGCCGGCTACTCCGAGACGCTGGACGAGGCCGGGCGGCTGGGTTATGCCGAGGCGGATCCGACCGCGGACGTGGACGGCTTCGACGCGGCGGCGAAGGCCGCGATCCTGGCGTCGCTGGCCTTCCACACCCGGGTGACCGCCAGCGACGTCCATCGGGAGGGCATCTCGGCGGTGACGCCCGGTGACATCGCCGCCGCCCGCACGCTGGACCGCACGGTGAAGCTGCTGGCGATCTGCGAGCGGGTGGTCGACGAGGACGGCACCGAGTCGGTGTCCGCTCGCGTGCACCCGGCGATGATCCCGCGCAGCCACCCGCTGGCCGGCGTCGGCGACGCCTTCAACGCGGTGTTCGTCGAGGCGGAGGCCGCGGGGCAGCTGATGTTCTACGGTCAGGGCGCGGGGGGAGCGCCGACCGCCAGCGCGGTGCTCGGCGATCTCGTCGCGGTCGCGCGCAACCTGGTCGTGGCGGGCCGGGGGCCCCGGGAGTCGGCGCACGCGCAGCTGCCGATGCGCCCGATGGGCAAGACCCCCACCCGTTACCACATCAGCCTCGACGTGGCCGACAAACCGGGCGTGCTCTCGCAGGTCGCGGCCATGTTCAACGAGCACGATGTGAGCATTTCGGTGGTGCGTCAGCAGGGCCGGGGTGCGGAGGCCAGCCTCGTGGTGGTCACCCACACGGCCCCCGACGCGGCACTGAGGTCCACAGTGGACAAGATCGCGCAGCTACCGGTGGTGCGCGAGGTGGTCAGCGTGATGCGCGTGGAAGGTGAATCGTCGTGACGAACATCCAGGGTGCGCCGGTGCGGTCCGGCGCCGGATGGCCCGGCCTGATCGAGGCGTACCGGGACCGGGTTCCGGTCCCGGACGGGGCGCGCATCGTGACCCTCCAGGAGGGCAACACCCCGCTGGTGCCCGCCCACCACCTCTCCGAGCTCACCGGCTGCACCGTCTACCTGAAGGTGGAGGGCGCCAACCCCACCGGGTCGTTCAAGGACCGCGGCATGACCGTGGCCATCACGCACGCCCTGGCCGAGGGCAGCAAGGCCGTCATCTGCGCCTCCACCGGCAACACCTCGGCGTCGGCCGCGGCCTACGCCGCCCGCGCCGGGCTGACCTCGGCGGTGCTCGTGCCGCAGGGCAAGATCGCGCTGGGCAAGCTCGCCCAGGCGGTCGTGCACGGCGCGAAGATCCTGCAGGTCCAGGGCAACTTCGACGACTGCCTGGAGCTGGCCCGCAAGACCTCCGCCGAGCACCCGGTGACCCTGGTCAACTCGGTGAACCCGGTCCGGCTGGAGGGCCAGAAGACCGCGTCGTTCGAGATCTGCGACGTGCTCGGCCAGGCGCCCGACGTGCACTGCCTGCCGGTCGGCAACGCCGGCAACATCACGGCTTACTGGAAGGGCTACACCGAGTACGCCGGTGACGGCGTCATCGAGCGGACGCCCCGCATGTTCGGCTTCCAGGCCGCCGGTGCCGCGCCGCTGGTGCACGGCCAGCCGATCGCGCAGCCGGAGACCATCGCGACCGCCATCCGGGTCGGCAGCCCGGCGTCGTGGGCGGGCGCGGTGCGCGCGAAGGACGAGTCCGGCGGGCTGTTCGACGCGGTGACCGACGAGCAGATCCTCGCCGCCTACCGGACGCTGGCCTCGCGGGAAGGCGTTTTCGTCGAGCCCGCCTCGGCGTCCAGCGTCGCCGGGCTGCTCGTCACCGCCGCCGACGGCCGCCTCCCGGCGGGCTCGGTCGTGGTGTGCACGGTCACCGGCCACGGCCTGAAGGACCCGGACACCGCGTTGTCCGGCATGGTCGAGGTGGAGCCGCTGCCGGTGGACCCGGGCGCGGTCGCCACCGCGCTGGAACTGGCATGACCGCATTGCCGGTGTCGGCCGTTCGGGTGACGGTGCCCGCTTCGACCGCGAACCTCGGCTCCGGGTTCGACGCCCTGGGCATGGCCTTGTCGTTGTACGACAAGGTTTCCGTCCAGGTCGTCGACGGCGCCGCGGGCACCGCCGAGGTGTCGGTGGAGGGGCAGGGCGCCGCCGCCCTGCCCACCGACGAGCGTCACCTCGTGGTGCGGGTCATCCACAAGGCGTTGGCCGAACTGGGTTTCCCGGCGCCCGCGCTGCGGTTGCACTGCCAGAACGCGATTCCGCACTCCCGCGGGCTGGGTTCCTCGGCGGCGGCCATCGTCGCCGGGGCCGCCGCCGCCTTCGGGCTCGCCGGATTCGACTTGCGGGACAAGGAAAACGCCGACCGCGCGCTGCAGATGGCCGCGGTCCGCGAGGGGCACGCGGACAACGCCGCGGCGAGCCTGCTCGGCGGTTTCGTCGTCGCCTGGCAGGATTCCGGGCGCTTCCACGCGGTCCGGATGGATCCGCATCCGGACGTGTCACCGATCGTCCTTGTCCCCCAAGCGGAGTCGTCGACGCACACCACCCGAGGCCTGCTGCCCGAGCGGGTTCCGCACGCCGACGCCGCGTTCGCGGCCGGGCGTGCGGCGCTGGCGGTGCACGCCGTCACCAGCGATCCCGCGTTGCTGCTGGCCGCCACCGACGACCGGCTGCACCAGGACTACCGCGAGCCGGCGTGGCCGGAGACCATCGCGCTGGTCCGCCGGTTGCGCTCGGCCGGCGTCGCCGCCGCCGTGTCCGGTGCGGGACCGACCGTACTGGCGTTCCCGCCGGGCGGGGAGCTTCCCGCCGGTATTGCGCCGAACGGCTTCGACGAGCTGCGCCTTCCGGTCGATCGGGCCGGCGTGCGGGTCGAGCCGCAGGCGTGACCCGAGGCCGTGAACGGGGCCGGAAAAGCCCTGTTCACGGCCCCGGAGCAAGCGCATTCGCGGCGAGTGGTACAAAGGAAGTGTCACCGGTCGCCAACAGCGACAGCAGCTGGCCGGCTATCGATGACGTGATCGGAGCGGGCGTGCCACACGCCCAGGGGGGTTGTTGCACCCGAACTACGGGGCGTCTACCCTCAAGGTCAATCAGTCACCGCGCCCAGGGCGCCGGTGCCGTGCCCGGGACATCGTTTTCCGGGACGCATCTCCCGCTGTGAATTGAACTCCACCCGCCACGGGTGAAGATCAACTTAGCGGGTTCGGCGATCGCGGTGACCGAGGCAGGAGTTCTCAACTCAATCGAGTTCGCTTCGGGACGATCGGCGGTGCGCATCCGTTGCCGATGTCGGGGTGGGGGCCTTAAGTTCCACGGTGTGGCCCCCGAGGTGACCATGACGCCGACTCGATGTCCCGTAGCTTCCCGGTTCACCACCGGGGCACGAAGTTGAGCCGGGGGTTCCTGGAATGAGGCGGCAGCAGGGCGTGCATCGGCACGTGTGGATCGGAGTGGATGCGTCGCACATGGACCACGCGAGCCGGGTACCTCCCACCGCCCGGTGCTGCTGGTTCCCGAGCCATCGCCGAAATAGGTCGCGCCGCGCGCGGAGCTGACCACGCCGGCGAGAGGGCTGGTAGCACACACCGGCCGTCCGCACTCCAGAGCGGGCGGGCAATCCGCTGGGTCGCGTAGGAGGCGCGGTCCGGTCAGGAAGGACATTCGTGAGCAACACCGAACTGTTGAGCAGCGAGGCGACCAACGCCTCTTCGGCTGGCCAGCAGGAATCCGAGGCCAACGGAACCCCGCGGCGACGCGGCGGACTCTCCGGCATGGTCCTTGCCGAACTGCGCCAACTCGCGGGGGAACTGGGGATCGAGACTGGTGGCCTGCGCAAGGGCGACTTGATCGCCGCCATCAAGGAGAAGCAGGGCGGCACCACGGCGCCGAAGACCCGCTCCACCAAGAAGAGCCAGGCTCGCGCCGAGGAAGCTCCGGCCGCCAAGGCCCACCAGCCGGCGCTGGACGAGACCGAGACCGAGGCCGCCCCGCGCGAGACCGCGGCCGAGTCCGGCACCAACGGGGCTCCCACCCGCGGCCGCGGCCGCCGCGCGCAGGCCGCCGAGCCGGCCGCCGGCGGCGAGGACGACGGCCGTCGCGGTGGCAACCGCCGGCGCCGCTCGTCCGGGCGGGCCGGTGCGGCTGCCGAATCGGGCGGCGACGAGCAGCGCGAGCGCAAGTCGGACGGCCGTGACAACCGTCAGGAGCGCCAGGAGCGGGACAACCGCCAGGAGCAGCGCGGCAACCGGCAGGACCGGGACAACCGGCAGGACCGGGACAACCGGCAGGACCGGGACCGCGACAACCGGCAGCAGGACGACGATGACGACGAGGGTGGTCGTCGGGGTCGTGGCCGCCGGTTCCGCGACCGCCGCCGCAACCGCGGCCGCGGCGAGGGTGGCGGCGGCGAGCCGGAGGTCCGCGAGGACGACGTGCTGCTGCCGGTGGCCGGCATCCTGGACGTGCTGGAGAACTACGCCTTCGTGCGCACCTCCGGCTACCTGGCGGGCCCGAACGACGTCTACGTGTCGCTGTCGCTGGTCCGCAAGTACGGGCTGCGCCGCGGCGACGCCATCAAGGGCGTCATCCGGCAGCCGCGGGAGGGCGAGCAGCAGCGGCAGAAGTTCAACCCGCTCGTGCGGGTCGACTCCATCAACGGCCTGGAGCCGGACGCGTCGAAGAACCGCCCCGAGTTCCACAAGCTGACCCCGCTCTACCCGAACGAGCGGTTGCGCCTCGAAACCGAGCCGCACAACCTGACCGGCCGGATCATCGACCTGGTGATGCCCGTCGGCAAGGGGCAGCGCGCGCTGATCGTCTCGCCGCCGAAGGCCGGTAAGACGATGGTGCTGCAGGCGATCGCCAACGCGATCACCACCAACAACCCCGAGTGCCACCTGATGGTCGTCCTCGCCGACGAGCGTCCGGAAGAGGTCACCGACATGCAGCGCTCGGTGAAGGGTGAGGTCATCGCCTCCACCTTCGACCGGCCGCCGTCGGACCACACCACGGTCGCCGAGCTGTCCATCGAGCGGGCCAAGCGGCTCGTCGAGATGGGCCACGACGTGGTCGTCCTGCTGGACTCGATCACCCGGCTGGGCCGCGCCTACAACCTGGCGGCCCCGGCATCCGGGCGAATCCTGTCCGGTGGTGTGGACTCCACGGCGCTGTACCCGCCGAAGCGGTTCCTCGGCGCGGCCCGCAACATCGAGAACGGCGGCTCGCTGACCATCTTCGCCACGGCGCTGGTGGAGACCGGATCCACGATGGACACGGTCATCTTCGAGGAGTTCAAGGGCACCGGTAACGCGGAGCTGAAGCTGGACCGCAAGCTCGCGGACAAGCGGCTGTTCCCGGCGGTGGACGTGGACTCCTCCAGCACCCGCAAGGACGAGATCCTGCTCTCGCCCGACGAGCTGGCCGTCACCCACAAGCTGCGCCGGGTGCTCGCCGCGCTCGACGCGCAGCAGGCACTGGAACTCCTGCAGGACCGGCTGCGCAAGACGCGCACCAACATCGAGTTCCTGATGCAGGTCGCCAAGACCACCCCGGGCAAGGACGACGACTGACGGTTCCGACCGCCAGCCCGGTTCCTCGACCGACGGCAGGGCCCGCACCGACCCCGGTGCGGGCCCTGCCGCATTTCCGGGCGCGGAACGCGAGCATGGGAACTTTCCTGCCACCGCGGTGACAGGAAAGTTCCCATGCTCGCACCGGCGGAGCGTCAGGCCCGGGCGCACTCGGGGGCGTCGCGGTCGCGGTGGGCGCGGACCAGCAGGGTGGCCAGCAGCGCGGCGGCGACCGGGCCGATGGCGAGCGCGGCGAAGACCGGCATCCGCAGGCCGTCCATGGCGAGGGCGCAGGCCACCATCAGCAGCGGGTAGCCGAACCGCAGGCGGCGCTGCCACCCGGAGGTCCAGCGGACGTGGTTGGCGCTGAGCACGGTCAGCCCGGCTGCGAAGCCGAACAGCAGCGGGGCGGAGAGGTCCAGGTCCTGTTCGAAGCTCACGTGCCGCACGAGCAGCACGTTGAGCAGGGCGGCGACGCCGGCTGCGCTGCAGAGGAAGAGCAGGGGGAGGGAAACCCACGACCGCACCGTGAGCTTTCCCAGGACCGAACAGAGCAGCACGCGTAGAGGATGAACGGCGGACCACCCCGGATGCACCCTCGGCCCGGGGCCGCTCGGCAGGCGGTCCCTCTGGTGCGTTGGACGGTTGCCCAGGGCCCTCCGGAATACCGGACGGGCACCCTGCGTTGCAGGTCACGAGCCCTGGTCTGGCAGAATGCAGGGTTGATCCGGCACCGGTTCACCGCGCGGCAGGGGCCGCGTGGACCCGGCGGCCAAGTAGAGAGGACAAGCCGTTGAAGAGTGGCATCCACCCCGAGTACGTGGTGACGCAGGTCAACTGCGGTTGCGGCAACAGCTTCACGACTCGTAGCACCCGCAAGACCGGCCAGATCACCGTCGAGGTCTGCTCGAACTGCCACCCGTTCTACACGGGCAAGCAGAAGATCCTGGACACCGGCGGCCGCGTGGCCCGCTTCGAGGCCCGCTACGGCAAGCGCCAGAAGTAGCTGCACCGACGGCGCCCGTCCCACGCGAACAGCGCGGGACGGGCGCCGTCGCCGTGTTTGGTGTCCGAACGTCCGCAGCAAGTGAAGAGGGTCGCCAGTGGAGACATCGAAGCTCGAAGGGCTGCTCGCCGAGTACGTGGAGCTGGAGCAGCGGCTGGCCGATCCCGGCGTGCACGCCGACCAGGCGAACGCCCGCAAGCTCGGCCGCCGCTACGCCGAGCTCACCCCGGTCGTGCGCACCGCGCGCGAGCTCGACCAGACGCGGTCCGACCTGGACACCGCCCGCGAGTTCGCCGCCGAGGACGCCACCTTCGCGGAGGAGGCCGACCGGCTCGCCGAGGCGATCCCGCCGCTTGAGGCGAAGCTCACCGAACTGCTGCTGCCCCGCGACCCGCACGACGGCTCCGACGTGCTGCTGGAGGTCAAGTCCGGCGAGGGCGGCGAGGAGTCCGCGCTGTTCGCCGGCGACCTGCTGCGCATGTACCTGCGGTTCGCGGAGCGCCAGGGCTGGCGGGCGGAGGTGCTGGACAAGACCGAATCCGACCTCGGCGGCTACAAGGACGCCACGGTCGCGATCAAGGCCAAGGCGGGCGACACCAGCCCCGACGGGGTGTGGTCGCGGCTGAAGTTCGAGGGTGGCGTGCATCGCGTGCAGCGGGTGCCGGTCACCGAGTCGCAGGGCCGGGTGCACACCTCGGCCGCGGGCGTCCTCGTCTACCCCGAGCCGGAGGAGGTCGAGGTCGAGGTCGATGAGAAGGACCTGCGCATCGACGTATACCGGTCGTCCGGGCCTGGCGGGCAGAGCGTGAACACCACCGACTCGGCGGTGCGGATCACCCACCTGCCGACCGGCATCGTGGTGTCCTGCCAGAACGAGAAGTCGCAGCTGCAGAACAAGCACCGCGCCATCCAGGTCCTCAAGGCCCGGCTGCAGGCCCACGCCGAGGAGGAGGCCGAGCGGGAGGCCGCGGAGGCCCGGCGCAGCCAGGTGCGCACAGTGGACCGTTCGGAGCGCATCCGCACCTACAACTTCCCGGAGAACCGCATCTCCGACCACCGGGTGAACTACAAGGCCTACAACCTGGACCAGGTCCTGGACGGCGATCTGGAAGCGGTCGTCGCCGCCCTGCTCGCCGCCGACAGGAAAGAACGTCTAGCGCTCTAAGCTGAACGCGTGACGCGACAGCCCCTGCGCCTGGCCATCCTCGAGGCGGAACGCATCCTCGCCGCTGCGGGCGTGGCGAGCCCGCGCACCGATGCGGAGCTGCTGGCCGCGCACCTGCTCGGCGTCGAACGCACCAAGCTGATGATGGTGCCGCTGGTGGATCCGCCGGTGGTCCAGGCGTTGCACGAGCTGGTGCGCCGCCGGGCCGCGCGGGTGCCGCTGCAGCACCTCACCGGCAACGCCTCGCTCGGCAACGTGACGCTCAGCGTCGGGCCCGGGGTGTTCGTGCCCCGCCCGGAGACGGAGCTGCTGCTCGCGTGGGGCCTGGCGACGCTGGAGGGCGTGGACCGGCCGGTCGTGGTGGACCTCTGCACCGGGTCCGGGGCGCTGGCGCTGGCGATGGCCAACGCCCGCCCGGACGCCACCGTGCACGCGGTGGAGAAGGAACCCGCCGCGCTGGCCTGGGCGCGCCGCAACGCCGACCAGCAGGCGCAGGCCGGGGACAACCCGATCCACCTGTACGCGGGCGATGTCACCGACCCGATGGTGTTCATGGAGCTGGAGGGCCTGGTCGACCTGGTCCTCTGCAACCCGCCCTACGTGCCGGAAGGCACCCCGGTGCCGCCGGAGGTCCGCAACCACGATCCGCACGAGGCGGTGTTCGGCGGCCGCGACGGGCTCGACGTGGTCCGGCACGTCATCAGCTGCGCGGCGCGGCTGCTGCGTCCCGGCGGCGGGGTGGCCATCGAGCACGACGACACCCACGGCGGTTCGGTGCCCGCCCTGCTGCGCGCCCGCCGCGTCCTCGAAGACGTGCAGGAGCACACCGATCTGGCCGGCCGCCCCCGCTTCGCCACCGCCCGCCGCACCCCGCCGCCGACGCCCTGACCTGCGGTTTGACAGGAAGGTTCCCATGCTCCCACTACCCCGAAGGGGTCAGTGGGCGTTGACGAATTCGCGGAGCAGGGCGTTGAACTCGTTGGGCTTCTCGCGGTTCGGCCAGTGGCCGGCGCCGGAGATCACCCGCAGCGTCGCGCCCGGGATCGCGTCCGCGGCGTCGCGGGCCGCCGACACCGGCACGATGGCGTCGCGTTCGCCGTGGATCACCATCACCGGGCAGTGGATGCGGTCCAGGTGCGGGAGGTGGTTGATCCGCATCGCCCGCCGGTCGACGGCGTCGGCGTGCCAGTCGGCGAACACCGAGCCCCGCGCGCCCGCCTCGGCGACGACTTCGTCGACAATGGACTCCAGGTCCGGCACGGTCTGCGCGCCCGCGAAGAAGCCCCGCGTCAGCACCAGGCGGGCGAAGGACCGGTTGAGCCGCAACAACTTCGCGGCCAGCGGGCCGGCGAAGCGGGTGCGCAGCAGCGCGTAGGTCAGGAAGTGGTGCGGCATCTTGTGCTGCATGCCGGTGCTGTCCACGAGCACCAGTCCGCGCACCCGCTGCGGATTGCGCAGCGCGAAACCGGCCGCGATGCTGCCGCCCATCGACAGGCCGACCAGGACGGCGTCCGGCACCCGCCAGGCGTCCAGCAGCCAGCGCAGCACCTCTTCGAAGGTGCGCTGGTTCGCGCTGCCGTGCCACGGCATGCTGCCGCCCTGGCCGGGCAGATCCGGCGCGAACACCCGGTGGTCGGCGGCCAGCACGCCGATCGCGTGCCGCCAGGCCAGCATCGCGTTGTCCGGTCCGCCGCCGTGCAGCAGGACGATCGCCGGACCGCTGGATCCCGCCCGGTAGAAGCGGATCTTCCCGGCCGGGAACTCGATCTGGTCGACCTCGACACCCTGGGGTGGGGCGGTCATTCGCTCTCCTCGCATTTCGTCGCAGTTCCGTGCCCGCTTCCGGCAGACGCCCGAGCGCCACCGGCGTTGCCCGGCGCGGGCACACCCAACGGATCTCGGTCGAGCGCCCGGGTGTTACTCGGGACGAATATTCCCGGACGGGGATCGACGGCACCACTCGAACGGGTCGAACGGGGGGCGTGCCAGGATTCGGGTGTGAGCACCGTCTATGACTGCACCAGTCCGGACAGCCGCGAAGAGGGCCTGGCCGCCGCGGCCAACACGGTTCGCGCGGGCGGGCTGGTCGTGCTGCCCACCGACACCGTCTACGGCATCGGCGCGGACGCCTTCGACGCCAACGCAGTGCACGCCCTGCTCGCCGCCAAGGGGCGCGGCCCGGACATGCCGGTGCCGGTGCTGGTCGGCTCCTGGTCCACTGTGGATGGGCTGGTGATGTCGGTCCCGCAGCAGGCGCGGGCGCTGATCGAGGCGTTCTGGCCCGGCGGGCTGTCGCTGGTGCTGCCGCAGGCGCCGTCGCTGTCCTGGGACCTCGGCAACACCCGGGGCACGGTGAACCTGCGGATGCCGCTGCACCCGGTGGCACTGGACCTGCTGCGCGAGGTCGGCCCGATGGCCGTCTCCAGCGCCAACCGCACCGGCCGGCCGCCGGCCGCCAGCGCCGGCGAGGCGCGCGAGCAGCTCGGCGACTCGGTGCAGATCTACCTGGACGGCGGCCCGTCCGGGGAGCCGGTGGCCTCCACCATCGTCGACCTCACCCAGGGCACGCCCCGGGTGCTGCGGGAGGGCGCGGTGAGCCTCGCCGACCTGTCCGAGGTGCTCGGTGAGGACCTCGAAGCGGACCGGTGAAACCAGTCCGGGCGCGGGCCGATAGCGTTGGCTCCGCCAGCCGCAACGTGAACAGCGATGAGGAGCGCCGGGTTTGAGCAATCCGTTCTGGGGGCTGAAGTTCGAATTCACGCGGGCCTCGGCCCCGCGCGGGTGAGCCACCGGTATGGACAACGCGTCATGGGCTCCGAACGGGCTTCCTGCCCGTGAGTACCTGCTCGTCATGTTCACCGCCGCGGCGGCGACCTTCCTGCTGACCGGGCTGGTCCGGCTGCTGGCCTTCCGGGTCGGCGCCGTCGCATATCCGCGGCAGCGCGATGTGCACGTCAAGCCGATGCCGCGGATGGGCGGGGTCGCGATGTTCGGCGGGGTGCTGGTGGCCATGTTCCTGGCCGCCAACCTGCCCACGCTGTCGCGCGGGTTCACCTACTCCAACGACATCCTGGCGGTGGTCATCGCCGGCGGGCTGATCGTCCTCGTCGGCGCGCTGGACGACCGCTTCGAGCTGGATTCCCTGACGAAGCTCGCCGGGCAGGTCACCGCGGCCGGGATCCTGGTGCTCTTCGGCGTCCAGTGGTTCGTGTTCTGGGTGCCGTGGGGCGGCACCGAGGGCAACCTGGGGCAGCTCATGGTGCTGGGCAGCAACCAGGGGCAGCTGCTGACGGTGCTGCTGGTCGTGGCGATGATCAACGCGATGAACTTCGTGGACGGGCTGGACGGCCTGGCCTCCGGCATCGGCCTGGTGTCGGCCACCGCGACGTTCGTGTTCTGCCTCGCGGTGCTGGACCGGCAGAACGGCGACGTCAACGCCTACCCGCCGGCGCTGATCGCGGCCGCGATCGCCGGCGCCTGCCTGGGCTTCCTGCCGCACAACTTCCAGCCGGCCAAGATCTTCATGGGCGACTCGGGTTCGATGCTGATCGGCCTGATGCTGGCCTCCGCGACCACGTCCGCGTCCGGCCGGATGGACTACGCGCACCTGAACCCGACCGACACCATCGCGCTGCTGTCGCCGCTGCTGGTCGTCGCGGCGGTGCTGTTCGTGCCGCTGCTGGACCTCATCATGGCCGTGGTGCGCCGCACCCGGGCGGGCAAGAGCCCGTTCCACGCCGACAAGATGCACCTGCACCACCGGCTGCTGGAAATCGGGCATTCGCAGCGCCGCGCGGTGCTGCTGATCTACCTGTGGGCGGCGGTCATCGCCTTCGGCGCGGTGTCGTTGACGCTGTTCAACGCGGTGGTTGTGGCGTGGGTCGTAGGCTTGGGGGTGTTGCTGGCGGCTATCATTTCGGTGATTCCGCGTATGCGCACCCGAGCCGATCGAGAGTCCCGATGAGCGAAGCGACCGACACGCCGAACCCCGCCGAGCCGGCCGAGCCCGCTGTGAACCCGCACGCCGAAATCGTGCGCCGGCTCGCCGCGGCGATGCTGCGCACCGCCTTGTGGCCGGGTGTGGCGACGGTGGCCATCGGGGCAGTCGTGGCGACCGTGCTGGTCGGCGTGCCCGGCCTGGTCGGGGCGCTGATCGGCGGCGTTGTGGCGTTCGCCTCGTCGCTGCTGACGATCTGGCTGATGCGGTTCACCGGCGGCATGAGCCCGCACTTCGTGATGGTCGCCGCGCTCGGCGGCTACGTCGGGAAGATGATCGTGCTGCTGGTGGTGATGACGCTGCTCGGCGGCGTCGACGCGATCCACCGGGAATCGTTGGCGTTCACCATGCTGGCCACCGTGATGGTGTGGGCGGGCGCCGAGGTGGTGGCGTTCAAGCGCACCAAGATTCCCACGATCGTGCCGGGAAGCTGATTCCTCTCGACGCGGTTTCCAGGCGCCCGGCCGCTGCGCTGGACGGGTGGAAGCGGACCACATGTCGGGAGACTACTTACCCGCTGGTATCGTCCCGCCGCAGAAGCCTTCCCTGCACAGCGCGGGTCCAAGGGGCGCACGGAGGCCCCTCGATCCCACCGGGTGGGGAGGGCCCCTCCGCGTGCCAGATCGCGTATCAGGTACGTTAAGTGCAAAACGTGACGATTCCCCCGGCAGAGTGAAGTTCACCGGGAGAACCGGAAGGAGCCCAGTTGGGCGCGCTGATGCTGGCCGAGGGCGGAACATTCCAACCGCCGGGTGCCGATAGCTTTATCCTTCCGCCGATCTTCGGCGGAGTCACCAAGCCGATGGTCCTCGTCGTTCTCTCGGCGATCATCGTGGCCGCGTACTTCGTGATCGCCACCCGGAACCTGAAGCTCGTTCCGGGCAAGGGGCAGTTCGTCGCGGAGTTCGTCTACGAGTTCAGCCGCAACAAGATCGCGCGGGAACACATCGGGGCCAAGGATTTCCGTCCGTTCGTGCCGCTGATCTTCGCGCTGTTCACGTTCATCCTGGTGAACAACATCTTCGGCATCATCCCGATCATCCAGTTCCCCACGATGTCGCGCATCGGCTTCCCGCTCGCGCTGGCCGCCGTGGTGTACCTGGTGTTCCACGGTGTCGGTTTCGCGCGGCACGGATTCCTGGGCTACTTCAAGCACATCATGTTCCCGCCCGGGGTGCCGAAGCCGATCTACATCCTGCTGTCGCCGATCGAGCTCTTCCAGAAGTTCATCGCGCAGCCGGCCGCGCTGGCGATCCGAGTGTTCGCAGCGATGTTCGCCGGTCACCTGATCCTGCTGGTGTTCACGCTCGGCGGCGAGTTCCTGCTGCTCGAGGCCGGGGCCGCGCTGAAGCCGGTCTCGCTCGTCGGGTTCGCCTTCGCCGTCGCGCTGACCTTCGTCGAGGCCCTGATCCAGGTGCTGCAGGCGTACATCTTCGCGCTGCTGACCGCGAGCTTCATCGGCGCGGCGTTGTCCGAAGGCCACTGAACAAGAGACTTCGTTCCCAACAAAGGACCTGTCGATCCGCGCCGAGAAGCGGACCGAGTGAAAGGTAGTGACAGTGAGCAACATCGTTCTCGCGCAGGCCGCCGAAGCCGCGGGCAGCATCAACCCCGGTCTGGCCGCGATCGGTTACGGCCTGGGCGCCATCGGCCCCGGTATCGGTGTCGGCCTGATCTGGGCCGCCGTCATCAACGGCACCGCCCGCCAGCCGGAGGCCCAGGGCCAGCTGCAGGGCATCGCCTGGATCTCCTTCGTTCTGGTCGAGGTGCTGGCGCTGATCGGCCTGGTCGTCTACTTCATCGCGTCGGCTGCTCAGTAACGGCTCAACGCGTTGGGAGACGTTGTGGTGAAGACGCAGATGCTGCTGGCCGCGGAAGGCGAGCACAACCCGATCATTCCGGAACCCTCGGAGATCGTGGTCGGTCTGATCGCGTTCCTGCTGCTGCTGTTCGTGCTGTGGAAGTACGCGGTCCCGCGCTTCGAGAAGGTCTACGCGGAGCGCAGCGAGCGGATCGAGGGCGGTATCCGCAAGGCCGAGGCCGCGCAGGCCGAGGCCCAGCGGACGCTGGAGCAGTACAAGTCGCAGCTGGCCGAGGCCCGCGCGGAAGCGGCCCGGATCCGCGATGACGCCCGCGCCGAAGGCCAGCAGATCCTGGAAGAGATGCGCGCCCAGGCGCAGACCGAGTCCGAGCGGATCATCAACCAGGGCCAGACCCAGTTGGCGCACCAGCGGGCTCAGATCGTCGCCGAGCTGCGGTCGGACCTCGGCCGCCAGGCGGTCGAGCTGGCCGGCCGGATCGTCGGCGAGTCCCTGGAGGACGAGGCCCGTCGGCGGGGCACCGTCGACCGGTTCCTCGACGAGCTGGAGGCCGCCTCGGCCCCGGCGTCGTCCGAATCGGCCAAGGCCTAACCGAGTGAAAGGCGCTGAGAGTTGAGCACCCTCGTGAACGCCGCGAGCCGTGAGGCGCTGGCAGCCACCGAGCTGCAGCTGCTGCAGGCCACCGATGGGGCCCAGGCCGCGGAGATCACCGGGCTCGCCGACGAGCTGTTCGGCGTGGCCGCCCTGCTGGGCCGCGAGTCCACGCTGCGGCGGGCGCTCGCCGACGCCTCCACCGACCCGCGGTCCAGGGAAGACCTGGCCCGCGGGCTGTTGGCGGACAAGCTCGGCGCGCGGGCGCTGCCCGTGGTCGTCGAGGCCGTCCGGGCCCGTTGGTCCGGCCCGAAGGACCTGGTCGACGGGCTGGAGCGGTTGGGCCGCACCGCGCTGCTGGTGCAGGCCGAGCGGGCCGGCCGGCTCGACGCAGTCGAGGACGAGCTGTTCCGGCTGGGTCGCATCATCGGCTCCCAGGTGGACCTGGAGCGGTTGCTGTCGGACCCGACCGGCGACGAGGCGGGCAAGTACGCCGTCGTCGACCAGCTCATCGAGGGCAAGGTCGAGCCGGTGACCCTGGACCTGGTCCGTCAGCTGGTGGCCCGGCCGCGCGGCCGGCGGGTCAGCGAGGGGCTGGAAGAGCTGGCCGAGCTGTCGGCGAAGCGCCGCGAGCGCTCGGTGGCGCACGTCCGGTCCGCGATCCCGCTCAGCGATGAGCAGCAGCAGCGGCTGTCGCGCACGCTGCAGCGGATCTACTCGCGGCCGATCGCCCTGCACCTGGAGGTCGACTCCGCGGTCGAGGGCGGGCTGCTGATCCGGATCGGCGACGAGGTCATCGACGGCAGCATCACGGGACGCCTGCAGTCCCTGCGGCGCGACCTCGCCGACTAAGACCACGGGCCGTAGGCCCGGGAAACCGGTGCGGCGCCCAAACCAACTCCCTTCCAAGAACTAACCGAGGGCAGGAACGAGACATGGCGGAGCTGACGATCTCGTCGGACGAGATCCGCAGTGCGATCGAGAAGTACGTCTCCAGCTACTCCCCGGAGGTCAGCCGCGAGGAGGTCGGGGTCGTCACTGATACCGGTGACGGCATCGCCCATGTCGAGGGTCTGCCTTCGGTGATGACCGAGGAGCTGCTGGAGTTCCCGGGCGGCATCTACGGTGTCGCGATGAACCTGGAAGCTCAGGAGATCGGTGCGGTCATCCTGGGTGAGTCCGAGAAGATCGAGGAAGGCCAGGAGGTCAAGCGGACCGGCAAGGTCATGTCGGTGCCGGTCGGCGACGGCTTCCTCGGCCGCGTGGTCGACCCGCTGGGCGCCCCGATCGACGGGCTCGGCGACATCGTCGCCGAGGAGCAGCGTCCCCTGGAGCTGCAGGCCGCGACGGTCGTGCAGCGGCAGGGCGTGGGCGAGCCGCTGCAGACCGGTATCAAGGCCATCGACTCGATGACCCCGATCGGCCGCGGCCAGCGCCAGCTGATCATCGGCGACCGCAAGACCGGCAAGACCACGGTCGCGGTCGACACGATCATCAACCAGAAGGGCAACTGGGACAGCGGCGACCCGAAGAAGCAGGTCCGCTGCATCTACGTCGCGATCGGCCAGAAGGGCTCCACGATCGCCGGCGTGAAGCGGTCCCTCGAGGACGCCGGGGCGATGGAGTACACCACCATCGTCGCCGCGCCGGCCTCCGACTCGCCGGGTCTGAAGTGGCTGGCCCCGTACGCCGGTTCGGCCATCGGCCAGCACTGGATGTACCAGGGCAAGCACGTCCTGATCGTCTTCGACGACCTGACCAAGCAGGCCGAGGCCTACCGCGCGATCTCGCTGCTGCTGCGCCGCCCGCCGGGCCGCGAGGCCTACCCGGGCGACGTGTTCTACCTGCACTCGCGTCTGCTGGAGCGCTGCGCGAAGCTCTCCGACGAGATGGGCGCCGGTTCGATGACGGGTCTGCCGATCATCGAGACCAAGGCCAACGACGTGTCGGCTTACATCCCGACCAACGTCATCTCCATCACCGACGGCCAGTGCTTCCTGCAGTCCGACCTGTTCAACTCGGGTCAGCGCCCGGCCATCGACGTCGGTATCTCGGTGTCGCGCGTCGGTGGTTCCGCGCAGATCAAGGCGATGCGGAAGGTCACCGGGTCGCTGAAGATCGACCTGGCGCAGTTCCGCGAGCTGGAGGCGTTCTCCGCGTTCGCCTCCGACCTGGACGCCGCGTCGAAGGCGCAGCTGGAGCGCGGTGCCCGCCTGATGGAGATCCTCAAGCAGGGTCAGGGCGCGCCGCTGCCGGTCGAGGAAGAGGTCGTGTCGCTGTTCCTGGGCACCCAGGGGCACCTCGACTCGGTTCCGGTCGCCGACGTGCGCCGCTTCGAGTCCGAGTTCCTGGGGCACCTGCGGCGCACCCACGAGTCCGTGCTGAAGGACATCGTCGAGACCAAGCAGCTCTCCGACGACGGTGTCAAGTTCATCGTGGAGTCGGTGGAGGACTTCAAGAAGCAGTTCACCTCGTCCGACGGTTCCTCGGTCGCACCGGGAGAGCAGCCGGAAGCCGAGGCGCTGGCGGCCGACGAGGTGGGCCAGGAGACCGTCAAGGTCAACCGCCCCGCCCCGAAGAAGTGACCGGATAGCCATGGCTCAACTTCGGGAACTGCGAAACCGCATCCGGTCGGTCAAATCGACCCGGAAGATCACCAAGGCGCAGGAGCTGATCGCTACCTCGCGCATCATGAAGGCGCAGGCCAGGGTCGAGGCGTCCCGTCCGTACGCGGACGAGATCACCAACGTCCTGACCGCGCTGGCCGACGTGAGCACGCTGGACCACCCGCTGCTGACCGAACGCTCCAACCCGAAGCGCGCCGGCGTGCTGATCGTGACCAGCGACCGGGGTTTCTGCGGCGGCTACAACGCCAACGTGATCAAGGCGGCGGAGGAGCTGCAGTCGCTGCTGCGCGAGCAGGGCAAGACCCCCGTGCTGTACGTCATCGGCCGCAAGGGCGAGGCGTACTACCGCTTCCGGCAGCGCAAGGTCGAGGCGAGCTGGACCGGTTTCACCGACCGGCCCGCCTACACCGACGCCGCCGAGGTGGGCGAGACGCTGGTCAAGGCATTCCTGGCGGGTGCCGACGACTACCTCGACGACGGGGGCACGGACGGTACGCTGGGTGTGGATGAGCTGCACTTGGTGCACACCGAGTTCGTCTCCATGCTCACCCAGAAGCCGACGGTCAGGCGGATCGCGCCGCTTGAGGTCGAGTACGCCGAAGAGCCTACGAAGACCCTCAAGTCGACGTACGAGTTCGAACCGGACGCGGAGGCCCTGCTCCGGGCCCTGCTGCCGAAGTACATCAAGACCCGCCTGTTCGCCGGTCTGCTGGATGCAGCGGCGTCCGAGCACGCTGCCCGCCGGACGGCTATGAAGTCGGCGACGGACAACGCGGACGAATTGATCCGCAACCTCAGCCGTGAGGCCAACCAGGCTCGCCAGGCCCAGATCACCCAAGAAATCAGCGAGATCGTCGGTGGTGTCGAGGCGCTCTCGTCAGCAGGAAGTGAGTGACATGACCGCTACTGCCACTAGCACTGCTACGGGCACTGGCCGCGTCGTCCGGGTTCTCGGCCCGGTCGTGGACGTCGAGTTTCCGCGAGACCAGGTGCCGGACCTCTACAACGCGCTCTCCGTGGACATCACCGCGGAAGGCATGGCCAAGACGCTGACGCTGGAGGTCGCCCAGCACCTGGGTGACAGCGTCGTGCGGACGATCTCGATGCAGCCGACCCAGGGCCTGGTGCGCGGCGTGGCCGTGACCGACTCCGGCGCGGGCATCTCGGTGCCGGTCGGCGACGTCGTCAAGGGCCACGTGTTCAACGCCTTGGGCCACTGCCTCGACGAGCCGGGCTACGGCTCGGACGCCGAGCGCTGGACGATCCACCGCAAGGCACCGGCCTTCGACAAGCTCGAGGGCCGGACCGAGATGCTGGAGACCGGCATCAAGGTGATCGACCTGCTCACCCCGTACGTGCAGGGTGGCAAGATCGGTCTGTTCGGTGGCGCGGGTGTCGGCAAGACCGTTCTGATCCAGGAGATGATCCGACGGGTCGCCAAGAACTTCGGTGGCACCTCGGTGTTCGCCGGTGTCGGTGAGCGCACCCGTGAGGGCAACGACCTCTGGGTGGAGATGGCGGAGTCCGGCGTGCTCGCCGACACCGCGCTGGTCTTCGGTCAGATGGACGAGCCGCCGGGCACCCGTATGCGGGTCGCGCTGTCCGCGCTGACGATGGCGGAGTACTTCCGCGACGTGCAGAACCAGGACGTGCTGCTGTTCATCGACAACATCTTCCGGTTCACCCAGGCCGGCCAGGAGGTTTCGACCCTGCTGGGCCGGATGCCGTCCGCGGTGGGTTACCAGCCGACGCTGGCCGACGAGATGGGTGAGCTGCAGGAGCGGATCACCTCGACGCAGGGTCGCTCGATCACCTCGATGCAGGCGATCTACGTGCCCGCGGACGACTACACCGACCCGGCCCCGGCGACGACCTTCGCCCACCTGGACGCGACGACCGAGCTTTCCCGGCCGATCTCGCAGAAGGGCATCTACCCGGCGGTGGACCCGCTGTCGTCCAGCTCCACCATCCTCGACCCGGCCATCGTCGGCGAGGAGCACTACCGGGTGGCGCAGGAGGTCAAGCGGATCCTGCAGAAGTACAAGGAACTGCAGGACATCATCGCCATCCTCGGTATGGACGAACTGTCCGAAGAGGACAAGGTGACGGTGCAGCGGGCGCGTCGCATCGAGCGCTACCTGTCGCAGAACTTCTTCGTGGCCAAGCAGTTCACCGGCCAGGAGGGCTCCTTCGTTCCGCTGAAGGAGACCATCGAGGCGTTCGACAAGCTCTGCAAGGGCGACTTCGACCACTACCCGGAGCAGGCGTTCCTGTCCATCGGTGGTCTTGACGACCTGGAGCAGGCGTACAAGAAGCTCACCGAGAAGTGAGCGCCGGGCCCCGCTGAAGGGGCCGGCAGACCGGCAACGGGGTCGGGGTCCGCGCGGACCCCGACCCCGCTTGCGAAAGCACCACCACAAGGCATTCTCAGCCCGGCCAGTCACGATCGCCCTGGTGGCACCGGATAGACTGCGGGCACACACCCGACAAAGGAGACGCGCGTGGCCAACATGTCCGTCCAACTGGTCGCCGTCGAGCGCCGCCTGTGGTCCGGGGAGGCGACCGCGGTGGTCGCGCAGACCACCGAGGGAGAGATCGGCATCCTGCCCGGGCACGAGCCGCTGCTCGGAGAGCTGATCGAGGGTGGTGTGGTGCGCATCACCACCACCGAGAAGGAGACCGTCACGGCCGCGGTGCACGGTGGTTTCCTGTCGGTCACCGCGGACGGGGTGAGCGTGCTGGCGGAGTCTGCGGAGCTCGCCTCCGAGATCGACGTGGAGCAGGCCCGCGTGGACGTCAAGAGCGCCGACGAACAGGCCCGAGCACGGGCCTTGAGCCGATTGCGAGCGGCCGGCCACTCGGCCTGATCCGGGCCGCGCATGGGTTCCCCGGTCTTGTTGCTGGCAGTGGCCTTCGGGCTGCTGGTGATCGCTGCCCTGGTAATCGGGGCGCTCGCGTGGCGGCGGCTGCGGGAACTGCGCGTCGGGGGCATCGACGTGGCGTTGCGCGCCAGCAAGGACGGCGGTGGCCGCGGCTGGCACCTGGGTGTCGCGCACTACCGGGGCGAGGAGTTCGCCTGGTACCGCGTGCTCAGCCTGCGGTCCGGGCCGAACTGGGTGATCAACCGCCGGGACGTGGAGATCGCGCGGCGCCGCGAGCCGTCGATGGCCGAGGCCTATGCGATGCCGTCCGGATCGACGGTCCTCGACCTGACCGGCCCGGAGCTGGAGCTGGCGATGAACACCGACGCCCTGACCGGCTTCCTGTCCTGGCTCGAATCGGCCCCACCGGGCCGGTCGGTGCCCTGGGCATCCTGAAACGACCAGCGGGGTCCGCTACCGGGCCCCGCTTTTTCGTGCGCTGACAGCATGGGAACTTTCCTGTCACCCGGGTGGCAGGAAGGTTCCCATGCTCACATCCGGCGACCGAGCTCGGCGCAGATGTCGTGCAGGAGCTGCTGGAAGACGTCGGTGAGCGGGGCGTGCCGGGTGCTGGTGGGCACGGCGGCGTGGATGCGGCGGTGCAGCCCGGACGCGAGCGGCCGGTGCACGGTGCCGGCGGCCTCGCCGATGGCGAGACGGGGGATGAACGAGACCGCGACACCGGCCGAGACCACCGCTTCGGCGACGGCGTAGGACTCGAACTCGAAAGCCATCTTCGGGGTGACGCCCTCGGCTCGGGCGGCGGCTTCCAGCTGCCGCCGGTTCGGCAGGCTGCGCGGGGCGCAGGCCCAGGTGTCGTCGCGGAAGTCGTGGAGCTGCGGCTCGGCCCGCTCGGCGAGCGGGTGGTCGCTGGGCAGCACGGCGTGGACGGGATCGTCCAGGAGGTGCACGAGGCGCACGCCCGGCGGGACGTCGAGCGGCTCGTCGTACTCGCCGACCAGCGCCAGGTCGAGCTGGTGCGCGGCGACCCGATCGATGCCTTCGGCAGGGCCCAGGTCCACCACGGAGAGTTCCGCCGCCGGGTGCCGGTGGCGGAGCGCGGCGAGCGTCTCCGGCAGCAGTGCGAGCCCGGCGGTGGGGAAGGCGCCGAGGCGCAGCCGGTTGCGATGCTCGTCGCGGAATCGTGCGGCGTCGGCAGTTGCGTCGTCGAGCGCAGCGGCGATGCGCTCGGCCTGTTCGGCGAGCCGGATTCCCAGCGGGGTCAGGCGCACGCCGTGAGCGTGCCGCTCGACGAGCTGGGCGCCGACCTCGTTCTCCAGCCGGGCCAGCTGCTGAGACACGGCCGGGGGAGTCCGGCGGAGCTGTTCGGCGGCGCGGGTGACGCTGCCCTGTTCCCGGAGGGCCAGCAGCACCAGCAGGCGTGACGGGTCGAGCATGAAGTTTTACTTTACGCTTCCCGAAGTTCCGTAACTGGAAGTGAATCAGCGCGCGGAGAAGACTTGGCGCTGTGACCGAGCAAGCCAGTTTCACGATCGAACCCGAACCCATCGACAGCCCCGAGGCCCAGCTGGCCCTGGGCCGCTACATCGAGGAGCTCAACGGCCGGTTCCCGGACGGGTTCGACACCAGTCGCGCCGCCCCGCCGGCGAAGGACGACTTCACGCCGCCGGTGGGGGACTTCCTGGTGGTTCGCGCCGAGGGCCGGGTGCTCGGGTGCGGCGCGGTGCGCACCGGGGGTGGCATCGCCGAGATCCGGCGGATGTGGATCGCGCCGGAGCTGCGCGGCAGGGGCGCGGGGCGGGCCTTGCTCGCGGCGCTGGAGGAGCGCGCGCGACGTCTTGGATGCTCGCTGATCCGCCTGGACACCGCTGCCGAGCTGCACGAAGCCCGCGCGCTCTACGACTCGGCCGGCTACCAAGAGGTTCCGGCGTACAACGACAACCAGTACGCCAAGCACTGGTTCGCGAAACCGGTGTCCTGAGCAGGGCTCTAAGCTGCGGGAATGCGCATCGAGCCGGTCGAGTACGACCACCCCGACGCCAAGAGGTTGATCGACGAGCTCCAGCGGGAGTACGTCGTGCGCTACGGCGAGGAAGACCTGACGCCGGTGGACCCCGTCGAGTTCCGGTCGCCCGGTGGCCTGTTCCTGCTCGGCTACGTCGACGCCCGCGCGGTCGCCTCCGGCGGGTGGCGGGTCCAGGCCGGCGACGGGCCCGGTTTCCGGGACGGCGACGCCGAGCTCAAGCGGATGTACATCGCTCCCGATGCGCGCGGGAACGGGTTGGCGCGGCGGATGCTCGCCGAACTGGAGAACACCGCCGCGCTGGCCGGCCGCAAGCGCATCGTGCTGGAGACCGGCATCCGGCAGCCGGAGGCGATCGGCCTCTACACCTCCTCCGGCTACACCGAGATCGAGAAGTTCGGGGTGTACCGCGACGACCCGCTGAGCAGGTGCTTCGGCAAGGATCTCTAGGCGTTGCCGCCCGGGCGCCAGAGCACGTCGCCGTCCGGGTTCGCCACCCGGGCGAGGATGAACAGCAGATCCGAGAGCCGGTTCAGGTACTTGGCGGGCAGCGGCGAGGTGCGCTCGCCGTCGGCTTCCTGCAGCGCCCACGCGGACCGCTCGGCGCGCCGGGCCACGCACCGGGCCTGGTGCAGCAGCGCGCCGCCGGGGGTGCCGCCGGGGAGGATGAAGGAGTCCAGTTTGCCCAGGCGCGCGTTGAACTCGTCGCACCAGCCTTCGAGGCGGTCGACGTAGGCCTGGGTGATGCGCAGCGGCGGGTACTTCGGGCTTTCGGCGACCGGGGTGGAGAGGTCCGCGCCCACGTCGAAGAGGTCGTTCTGCACCGCCCGCAGCACCTCGACGACGTCGTCGGAGAGCTGCGCGGTGGCCAACGCCACGCCGAGCACGGAGTTCGTCTCGTCCACGTCCGCGTAGGCGATGAGCCGCGGATCGGTCTTGTGCACCTTGGAGTTGTCCGACAACCGCGTCGTGCCCGAGTCGCCGGCCCGCGTGTAGATCTTCGTCAGGTGGACAGCCATGCCGTCAGCCTAGGCGGAGGCGGCCGTGCCCCGTCGGGCGTGACAGGAAGGTTCCCATGCTCCAGTCCTGCGGGGCTGGAGTGACAGGAAGGTTCCCATGCTCGCTCGATGCAACCCGCTCCGATGGCGGTGGGGGGTGGGCCGTAACCTCGATGCTCGTGAGTGAGCACTTCCGGGTACACGGCGGGGCCCGCCTCGTCGGCGAGGTCGACGTCGTCGGGGCGAAGAACAGCGTGCTGAAGCTGATGGCCGCGGCACTGCTGGCGGAGGGCACGACGACGATCGTCAACTGCCCGGAGATCCTCGACGTTCCGCTGATGGCCGACGTGCTGCGCAGCCTCGGTTGCGAGGTGTCGATCGACGGCGGCACCGTGCACATCACGACTCCGGCGGCGATCAGCCACGAGGCCATTTCCCCGTCGATGGGCAAGCTGCGCGCGTCGGTGTGCGTGCTGGGGCCGCTGGTCGCCCGGTGCCGCCGTGCCGTCGTGACGCTGCCCGGCGGCGACGCGATCGGTTCCCGCCCGCTGGACATGCACCAGAACGGGCTGCGGCAGCTCGGTGCGACCAGCCACATCGAGCACGGCGCGGTGGTGGCCGAGGCGGAGAACCTGCGCGGCGCGCAGATCTGGCTGGACTTCCCCAGCGTGGGCGCGACCGAGAACATCCTGATGGCCGCCGTGCTGGCCGAAGGCACCACCGTGATCGACAACGCGGCGCGGGAGCCGGAGATCGTCGACCTCTGCGTGATGCTGCAGCAGATGGGCGCAAAGATCGAAGGCGCCGGCACCTCCACGCTGACGGTGCACGGGGTTTCCTCGCTCAAGGCGGTCGAGCACCGCGTGATCGGGGACCGGATCGTCGGCGCGACCTGGGCGTTCGCCGCCGCTGCGACCCGCGGCGACATCATGGTGCGCGGTGTCGATCCGCGGCACGTGAACCTGGTGCTGGAGAAGCTGCGCAGCGCAGGGGCGGAGGTCACCACGTCCGAGGAGAGCTTCCGCGTGGTGATGCACGGCCGTCCGCACGCGGTGGACTTCGTGACGCTGCCGTACCCGGGTTTCCCGACGGACCTGCAGCCGATGGCGCTGGCGTTGTCGGCGGTCGCCGACGGCACCTCGATGATCACCGAGAACCTGTTCGAGTCCAGGTTCCGCTTCATCGAGGAGCTGGTCCGGATGGGCGCCGACGCCCGAACCGACGGGCACCACGCGGTGGTGCGCGGCTTGGAGCGGCTGTCCAGCGCCCCGGTGTGGGCGACCGACATCCGCGCCGGGGTGGGCCTGGTGCTCGCCGGGCTGTGCGCGGACGGTTCGACCGAGGTGTGGGACGTGTTCCACATCGACCGCGGCTACCCGAACTTCGTGGAGAACCTGCGCGGCCTCGGCGCTGAGATCGAACGCGTGACCGACTGAGCTGCGGTTCACCCCTTCGGGCGTGACCATGGGCGAGGACCCTGCTCCCGCGTTGAAGGGGCGATGGTCATGGCGAGCAGCGGGTGGACGCGAAGAGATTTCCTGAAGGGCTCCTGCGCCGCGGCGGGCGCACTCGTGCTGGGCGGGTGTGCGCGCACCGGCGGGGGCGGGGCAGGCGGTGATCCGCTCGAAGCGGCCCGCAGCTCCGGCACCATCCAGGTCGGCATCGCGGGCGAGGCGCCCTACGGCTTCACCGACGCGGCCGGCCGGGTCACCGGCGAGGCGCCGGAGGTGGCGCGCGCGGTGTTCCGCGGCTTGGGCGTCAACGAGGTGCAGGCGTCGCAGGTCGACTTCAACCAGTTGATCCCGGCGCTGAACGCGGGCAAGTTCAGCGTGGTC
Source organism: Saccharopolyspora sp. NPDC003752 (assembly GCF_053605825.1). Classification (NCBI taxonomy): domain Bacteria; kingdom Bacillati; phylum Actinomycetota; class Actinomycetes; order Pseudonocardiales; family Pseudonocardiaceae; genus Saccharopolyspora; species Saccharopolyspora sp. NPDC003752. Next base: position 51,902 of record NZ_JBSGJZ010000043.1, read on the forward strand.
GCGGCGGGCATGTTCATCACCCCGGAACGCTGCAAGAACGCGGCGTTCTCGATCCCGGACTACCTGGCGCCGACCGCGTTCCTGGTGCCCAGGGGTAACCCGGAGGGCGTTGCCACGTTCGAAGACGTGACGAGGAAGAAGCTGCAGCTCGCGGTGCTCAGCGGGGCGGTGGAGAAGGACTACGCGCAGCGGCTGGGCGTGCCCGACTCGCAGGTGCAGGTCTTCGACACGCAGAACGCGCTGCTGCAGGCGGTCCTCAACAAGCGCGCCTACTGCGCCGCGTTGACCAACATCTCGCTCAACGACGTGGTGAAGAAGAACCCGGGCGCGCAGGTCGAGGTCACCAAGGGCTTCACGCCGGTGATCAACGGCAAGGCCGAGGTGCAGGCGGGCGCGTTCGTGTTCCGCTCGCCGGACACCGCGCTGCGCGACGCGTTCAACATCGAGCTGAAGAAGCTGCACGACAGCGGCGAATGGGTGCGCATCACCGAGCCGTTCGGCTTCACCAGCGACAACCTGCCGCCGGCCGACGTGACCACGGAGGCGTTGTGCGCCGGTAGCTGATCCCGGCGACGGGAGGCGACATGTCCGGGAACGTCTCGCACTTCCTCTCGGTCCTGCTGCAAGGTGTGCCTGCGACGGTGATCGCGACGCTGTGCGGCATCGCGCTGTGCGTCGTGCTGTCGTTCGCGGCCGGCCTCGGCATGCTGTCGCCGTGGCGGTGGGTGCGCGTCATCGCCCGCAGTTACGTCGAAGTCTGGCGCGGCACATCCGAAGTGGTGCAGCTGTTCTGGATCTTCTTCGCGCTGCCGCTGCTGGTCGGCTTCGAGCTGCTGCCCCTGTGGGCGGGCATCCTCGTGCTCGGCCTGAACCACGGTGCGTACGGCGGCGAGATCGTGCGGGGCGCGGTGCGGGCGGTGCCGAAGGAACAGCACGAGTGCGCGGTCGCGCTGAGCTTCGGCCCGGCTCAGCGGATGTGGCGGGTGATCCTGCCGCAGGCGGTGGTGGAGATGATCCCGCCGTTCAACAACCTGTTCATCCAGCTGCTGAAGAGCAGCGCGCTGCTGTCGCTGATCTTCGTGCACGACATCACCTACCAGGGCCGGGACGTCCTCGAACCGAACTTCACCGGCCAGACCGCGCTGATCTACCTGCTGATGCTGGCGCTGTACCTGGTGCTGGCGCTGCTGATCACGGCGGTGATGCGGGCGCTGGAGAAGCGGGCCGCGGCGGCCGTCGGCCGCGAGCCCGTCGCACCGTCGAAGGCGCTCGGCCGAGCCGAAGGCGGGGCGGTCTAGTTGATCTGGGACTGGGAGTTCACCGGACGGATCATCCCGGACATCCTGCGCGGCCTGGTGGTGACGTTCGAGGCGACGCTGCTGGGTTCGATCGTGGCCTTCGCGCTCGGCCTCGTCCTGGCGCTGCTGCGGCGATCCCGGATCCGGCTGGTCAGCGGGGCGGTCTGGGTGCTCATCGAGTTCGTCCGAAGCACGCCGCTGCTGGTGCAGCTGTACTTCCTGTTCAACGTGCTGCCCGGAATCGGCGTGAGGTTCTCCTCGCTGACCACAGGCGTGATCGGCCTCGGCGTGCACTACGCCTGCTACACCGCGGAGGTCTACCGAGCCGGGATCGAGGGCGTACCGCGAGGCCAATGGGAGGCGGCGACGGCGTTGAGCCTGCCCACTCGCCGGGTGTGGACGAGCGTGATCCTGCCGCAAGCGATCCCGCGGGTGCTGCCGGCGCTGGGCAACTACACGATCTCGATGTTCAAGGAAACGCCGCTGCTGCTGGCGATCGGGGTGCTCGACCTGGTGGGAGCGGCGCAGGAAGCCGGGGCGGAGGCCTACCGGTACGTCGAGCCGCTGACCTTGGCGGGCATCTGCTTCCTGCTGCTCAGCTACCCGTCGTCGCTGCTGGTGCGGAGGTTGGAGAGCCGTGTCGGGATCTGATGCGGGCCACGACATGATCCGGTTCGACCGCGTGGTCAAGCGGTTCGGCGACAACGTGGTGCTGGACGAGCTGGACTTCGCGGTGCGGCCGGGCGAGCGGGTCACGCTGATCGGGCCCAGCGGATCGGGCAAGACGACGATCCTGCGGCTGCTGATGACGCTGGAACGGGTCGACGGCGGCACCATCCACGTCGGCGAGGACTGCCTGACCCACGTGCCGCGGGGAGGGCGGCTGGTGCCCGCCGACGAGAAGCACCTGAGGAAGGTGCGCAGGCGGATCGGCATGGTGTTCCAGCAGTTCAACCTGTTCCCGAACATGCGGGTGCTGCGCAACATCACCGAAGCACCGGTCCACGTGCTCGGCCGGTCCACTGAGGACGCCGAGCGCCGGGCGCGGGAACTGCTGGACGTGGTGGGCCTGGCGGACAAGATCGACGCCTATCCCACGCAGCTTTCCGGCGGCCAGCAGCAGCGGGTGGCGATCGCGCGAGCGCTGGCGATGAGCCCGGACGTGCTGCTGCTGGACGAGATCACCTCGGCCCTGGACCCGGAGCTGGCCGCCGAGGTGCTGGACGTGCTGCGAGATCTGGCGCGCACCAGCGACATCACGATGCTGTGCGTGACGCACGCGATGAAGTTCGCCCGCGACGTCTCGCACCGGGTGCTGATGTTCGACGCGGGCAAGATCGTCGAGGACAAGCCGCCCGCCGAGCTGTTCGAGAATCCGGAGCAGGAGCGCACCCGGGCGTTCCTGCGATCGGTGCTCGACGAGGCCTGACCGGTACCTGTCGGAACCGGCGGTTAAGGTCCGCAGCAGGTTCCGGAGCAGTCGGGAGGACGCGGATGACCACGTCGACGAAGGTCGGCCGATTGATGGCCTTCACCGCGAAGCCGGGCAAAGGCGGTGACCTCGCGGCTGCGATGCTGCAGGTCGCGGAGGGTCTCCGGCAGGTGCCCGGCTGCGAGCTCTACGTCATCAGCCAGGATTCCGGCCACCCGGACACGGTCCGGGTGGTCGAGGCGTGGGCGGACGAGGCGAGCGCGGACGCCGCGCTGGCGGCAGCGGCCAACACCACCGGCCCGGTCAGCATCGAAGCGGTGCTGGGAATGCTGGCGAAGCCACCGGAACGCATCGACCTGACCACGCTCGGCGGCGTGGGGCTGTGACGCCCGACCGGCGGCAGGTCAGGCCGGGGTCCGGCGTTCGTGCAGGAGAAGCAGGGTGTAGGCGGCGATCGACTGCGCATCGGTGATCTCGCCTGCGGCGATCATCGCCTCGAACTCGGTCCGGGAGAACCAGGCGGCACGCATGTCCTGCTCCTCCAGCTCGCGCTCGTGCTCGCCGGAGGTGAGCCCGGTGGCCAGGAACGCCCGGCCTCGCTGGCTGGTGAGCCCGGGAGCCACATCGAGGACGCCGATGTCGACGAGCTTCTCGGCCCGCAGACCGGTTTCCTCGCGCAGCTCCCGCGCGGCCAGTTCGGTGGGCGCGACATCGAGCCGGTCCGGAGCGGTGCCCTGCGGGAATTCCCAACGCCGCAAGCCCAACGGGTAGCGGAACTGCTCCACGAGGTGGAGCCGATCGCCGTCGAGCGGGATCACCAAGGCGTAGTTGGGCTTGTCGATCACGCCGTAGATCCCGTCCGAGCCATCGGCCCGGCGAATGCCGTCCTCGCGGACGGTCATCCACGAGTTGGCGTAAACCTCGCGGCTGCTCGTCTGCTGCATGAGCCCATGATGCCGCACGCAGGACCCCAGCGGCCCGGATCAACCAGAGGGCGCGCTCGTCTGACCACGCGACGACGCCAGGTGCCGGTCAACGATCGCGCGGTGTTGGGCGGGCAGTGCTCTGCCGCCTGGTCTGGGTGTTCGTCTGGGGTCCACTGTGGATGGTGGGATGAACTCGGGCCTCCCGTCGCGCATGGTGATGTCCCAGCGTTGGTTGTGGAGCGTGCGGTGGTGGTGTGCGCAGAGCATCACCATGTTGTCCACGTCGGTCGCACCACCGTCGACCCAGTGCTGGACGTGGTGCGCTTCGGGTGTCCCCGGCGGCCGGTCGCATCCGGGGAAGGCGCACACGCCATCGCGCCGGAGCAACGCGGTTCGAATGTGGGTGGGTGCGGTTCGTTTCGCCCTGCCGACATCCAACGGCAGACTGTCACCACCAAGCACGATCGGCAGGATTTCGGCGTCACAGGCGATGCGGCGGGCGTTGTGGGCGGTGATAGCACGCTCGGTGTTCAGCGTGCCGGGCATACCGTCCTCACCGATGACCTCCAAGCCCCGCTTCAAATCATCGAAGTCGATCGCAATCGTCATCTGCGGCCGCTGCCCACCGGTGCGCGGCATCCCGTCATGGTCCAGCGCCAGATCCAGCAACGCCGCGAACCCATCGGCATTCCGCTGCCCGGCCGTGCGGGGGTCTTTCTCCCCGTCGATCTCGGGTCGAGGTGCGGCGAGGGGCTCGATCAACGCGGCGAATTTCGCCCCTATCTCCCGGTCCAGTTTCGCTTTGATGACGGTCATGCCGTCCCGGGTGGTGCCGTAGTACAACTCCCGTGCTTCGTGCTGGGCTTCCTCGTCGCGGTAGGCGCCGTCCTGGTCCAACAGGTAGCGGATGCGTTCGGCGAGTTTCTCCAGTTCCCTCGGCGGCATCGTCCGCGCATACCCGGCAAGCGTTGATTCGACCTCGGCGACCTGGTGGCAGCGCGCGTACTCGGGCAAACGGCGGATGCCGTTGGCGATGACGCGCGCGTGTTCCAGTCCGATCGCGCCTTCGGCCAGGGCGGCGGCGGTGTCAGGGAGGTCAGGTGACATGAGCTCGCCGTGGAAGGTTTGCCGGTCTTCGACGTTGCGGGCGACTGTGACGCGGGTTTTCGCGTCGCGAGGGTCGATGTTGAGCAGTCCCTGCAACCAGACTTGCAGCGATCGGGCGGTGGTCTCGGCGTGAATGGCCCGATGGTCGGCCTCGGCAATGTACTGCAGCTGTTCCCACATCAGCACCCGCATCTCCTTCTCCAGTTCTTGGATGCGGGTGGCGAGTTCGGTGTCGGTGCAGGACACCGCCGACCACGGACCAGCAAGGTCCCTGGTCGCATCAGGGGTGTTCAGCAGCGGTGTCATGCCACAATTGTCCCGCACTCGAACACGCGTTCGCACGTTTTTTATGGTCGCTTGATCAGGTGAAACGCCCCGCCACAGGTCGCGAAAACGGTTCCATGTCAAGGGAAACGGTCACGACACGCCGAAGGCGACCCCATCCACCACCAAGCCCGCGCCGCCATCGGCCGTGCGTGCCATGGCGCCCGGTTCCTGAAGGGTCGATATCCGCGAAATCGCCTCATCCTCACAACGGCCGGACCCCTGTAACGGAACCCCCGAAACCAACCCCCACCAGCCCCAACAATCCACCCATCGCGGGGATGGCCCCAAAACGCACCGAACCTCCAAAAGCCCCAACCTCAAACCCGGCGAACCGAACCTCAAGCTGAGAACCTCGAACCACGAACCGAGCCAAGAGGAGCGAGCCCGAGTGCCCCACCCCTGGTGGCGAAGCGCGGTGACGTACCAGATCTACCCCCGCAGCTTCGCCGACTCGAACGCCGACGGGATCGGCGATCTCCCGGGGCTGACGTCCAAGTTGGACCACCTCGCCTGGCTGGGCGTGGATGCGCTCTGGTTGACGCCCTGCTACCCGTCGAGGTGGGTCGACGGCGGCTACGACATCACCGACCACCGCGGCATCGACCCGAGCCTGGGCACCCTGCGGGACTTCGACCGGATGGTGGCCACCGCGCACGGGCTCGGCATCCGGGTGCTGATCGACCTCGTGCCGAACCACACCTCGGACCGGCACGAGTGGTTCCGGCAGGCCCTGGCGGCCGGGCCCGGTTCGCCGGAGCGCGACCGGTACGTCTTCCGCGACGGCAGGGGGCCGGGCGGGACGCGTCCGCCGAGCGGCTGGGAGTCGCGGTTCGGCGGCAGCGCCTGGACGCGTGTGGCGGACGGCCAGTGGTACCTGCACCTGTTCGCCCCCGAGCAGCCCGACCTCAACTGGTCGAATCCGGAGGTGCGCGCCGAGTTCCTGGACATCCTGCGGTTCTGGGGGCGCCGCGGTGTCGACGGTTTCCGGGTGGACGTGGCCGCGGCGCTGGTCAAGGACCTGCGCGAGCCGTTGCGGGAGGTCGTCGGCGGGGAGGGCAGCACCGGGCTGGACGACTTCGCCGCCAACCCCGACCACCCGTTCCTGGACCGGCCCGAGGTGCACGACGTGTACCGCGAGTGGAACCGGGTGTTCCACGAGTTCGACCCGCCGCTGGTAGGGGTGGCCGAGGTGTGGGCGCGCAGCGACCGGCGGGTCCGCTACATCAGGCCTGGCGAGCTGCAGCAGGCCTTCGACTTCGAGTTCCTGCGGGTGCGCTGGCGGGCGTCGGAGTACCGGCGGATCGTGGCGGGGTCGATCGCGGGAGCATCGTCGGTGGGAACCGTGGCGACCTGGGTGCTGGCCAACCACGACGTGGTGCGGCAGGTGTCCGCGCTGGGACTGCCCGCCGACGTCGACCTGCGGGTCTGGCTGGCGTCGGGCGGAACCGAGCCGCCCGCGGACCTGGAGTTGGGCACCAGGCGGGCGCGCGCGGCGATCATGTTCGCGCTGGCGTTGCCCGGCTCCGCGTACCTGTACCAGGGCGAGGAGCTCGGGCTGCCGGAGGTCGCGGACTTGCCCGCGGAGGTCCTGCGGGACCCGAAGTGGGTGCGTTCCCGGCACAAGGTGAGGGGGCGCGACGGCTGCCGGGTGCCGCTGCCGTGGACCCGAGGCGGGGTGTCCTTCGGGTTCGGCGACGCGCCGCCGTGGCTCCCGCAACCCGCCGGCTGGGGCGGCTACTCGGTGGAGGCGCAGCGCGGTGACCCCGGCTCGATGCTGGAGCTATACCGCGCCGCGCTGCGGCTTCGGCGCGGGTTCAGCGGCGATGAGAGGTTCGGCTGGGACGACCGCCACGACGCCGGTGACGTCCTGGCGTTCCGGCGAGGCAGCGACGTCCTGGTCCTGGTCAACACCGGCCCTGCGGCCGTCCCGCTCCCGCCGGGGGAGGTCCTGCTGGCCAGCGCCCCGCTCGAAGCGGGTTTCCTCCCCGCCGACACCACCGCGTGGCTACGCCAGCCCTGACGAAAGCATGGGAACTTTCCTGTCACCGCAGGGCCGGGGCTGGTGCATGGGAACCTTCCTGTCACCCGAACCACGGCTTCGGCGCGCCGGGAGTGACAGGAAGGTTCCCATGCTCACTTCGCGGCTTCGGTGTTGCGCTCGTTGAGCCGGGACCTGCGGCGGCCGTAGCCGAAGTACACCACCAGGCCGATCGCCGACCAGATCGCGAAGGTCACCCAGGTGACCGCGTCGAGGCCGAAGATCAGGTACACGCACAGGGCGAGGCCGAGCAGCGGCACCACCGGCATCAGCGGGGTGCGGAAGCTGCGCGGCAGGTCGGGCCGGGTGCGGCGGAGCACCAGGACACCGATGTTGACCAGGCCGAACGCGACCAGGGTGCCGATGCTGGTGGCCTCGGCGAGCTGGTTGAGCGGCACGACGGCGGCGAGCAGCGCCACCACGGTGCCGACCACCACGGTGTTCCGGGCGGGCACCGCGCGCCGGTTCACCTTGGACAGCATTCCCGGCATCAGGCCGTCGCGGGACATCGACACCAGGATCCGGGTCTGCCCGTACAGCACGGTCAGCACGACCGAGGCGATGGCGACGACCGCGCCGAACGCGAGCACCACCGAGGGCCAGCCCTGGCCGGTCACGATGCGCAGTGCGGCGGCCAGCGAGGCGTCGGATTCGCCGAGCGCGCCGACGCCCACCGCGCCGACGGCGGCGAAGGCGACCAGCACGTAGATGGCGGTGACGATGGCCAGCGACAGGATGATCGCGCGGGGCAGGTCGCGGGCCGGGTTGCGGGCTTCCTCGCCGGCGGTGGACGCCGCGTCGAAGCCGATGAACGAGAAGAACACCGCCGAGGCGCCCACGGAGATGCCGGCGAATCCGGCCGGGGCGAACGGCGTCATGTTCTCGGAGCGGAACGCCGTGATCGCCACGGCGAAGAAGAACACCAGCACCGCGATCTTGAGCAGGGTGGTGATCGTGGTGGCTCGGGCGCTCTCCCGCACGCCCAGCAGCAGGACGCCCATGGCGAGCAGGACGATCAGCGCGGCCGGGAAGTTGAACACGCCGCCGTCGCCGGGCGGCGCGGCGAAGATCTCGGGGATGGTGACGCCGATGGTGCCCTGCAGGAACTCGTTCAGGTAGCCGCCCCAGCCGACCGCGACCGCGGCGACCGATACCCCGTACTCCAGCAGCAAGCACCAGCCGCAGATCCAGGCGACGAGCTCGCCGAGCGTGGCGTAGGTGTAGGAGTAGGCCGAGCCGGACACCGGCACGCTGCCCGCGAGTTCGGCGTAGGACAGCGCGGAGCAGAGCGCGGCCACGCCGGCCAGTACGAACGAGACGACCACGGCGGGACCGGCGGCGGGCGCGGCTTCGGCGAGCACCACGAAGATCCCGGTGCCGAGGGTCGCGCCGACCGACAGCGCCACGAGCGGTACCAGGCCGAGGGTCCGGCGCAGCTGGGAGTGCGAGCCGTCGTCGGCGAGTTGCTCGGCGGGTTTGACGCGCAGCAGGGTTCGGGCGAAGGACACGGGGCGTAACGGTATCTCGCTCAGCGGGAAGAACGAGGTCCGGCCCGGTGTGCCCCGGGGGTGCTCGACTTCTGGATCGACGCCCGTACTCTGTGCCGGGTGCGACTTGTCATTGCCCGCTGCCAGGTGGATTACGTCGGCCGGCTCACCGCGCACCTGCCCATGGCGCAGCGCCTGCTGCTGGTCAAGGCCGATGGGTCGGTGTCGGTCCACTCCGACGACCGCGCCTACAAGCCGTTGAACTGGATGAGCCCGCCGTGCTGGCTGATCGAGGATCCCGGCGTGTGGACCGTGCAGAACAAGGCCGGCGAGAAGCTGGTGATCAGCATCGAAGAGGTGCTGCACGACTCCAAGCACGAGCTGGGGGTGGAGCCGGGACTGGTCAAGGACGGCGTCGAGGCGCACCTGCAGGAGTTGCTCGCCGCGCACGTCACGACCCTCGGCGACGGCTGGTCGCTGGTGCGCCGCGAGTACCCGACCGCGATCGGCCCGGTGGACCTGATGTGCCGGGACGCCGCCGGGGCGAGCGTGGCGGTCGAGATCAAGCGGCGCGGCGAGATCGACGGCGTCGAGCAGCTGACCCGCTACCTGGAGCTGCTGAACCGGGATCCCCTGCTGGCGCCGGTGGCCGGGGTGTTCGCGGCGCAGCAGATCAAGCCGCAGGCCCGCACCCTGGCCGAGGACCGCGGGATCCGCTGCGTGGTGCTGGACTACGACCAGCTGCGCGGCATCGAACCGGACGAGTACCGGCTGTTCTGATCAACCTTTCCGGGGCACCCGCGGGCGTTGTCGGCCCGCGGGTGACAGGAAGGTTCCCATGCTCGCCAGGAGCGAAGCGGCCTTGATCAGGCGGTTTTGATCGCGTTGCCGTCGACGAGGTGGTCGGCGCCCGCGGTGCTCGCCGCGTGCGGGGACGCCAGGAAGGCGACCAGCGCGGCGACCTCCGCCGGTTCGACGAGCCGGCCGGTGGTCATGCCCGCTTCGGCGGGGAGCTGGGCGAGCAGGTGGTCGAGGGGGACTCCCATCGCTTAGGCCATCGCCGCGCCGTGCCCGTCCGCCGCTTCCCACATCGCCGTGCGCACCGGGCCGGGGGAGACGGTGTTGACCCGCACGCCCTGCGGTCCGACCTCCGCGGCGAGCGCCTTGCCGAAGGCGGTCAGCGCCGCCTTTGCGATGGTGTAGGGCATCGGTCCGGAGTGCGGCACCCGGGCGCCGATCGACGAGATGTTGATGATCGAGCCGCGGCGGCGCAGCAGGCTCGGCAGTGCCGCGCGGGTGGTGCGGACCGCGCTGAAGAAGTTCAGGTCGAAGGTCTGCTGCCACTCGTCTTCGGTCAGGTCGGCGAGGCCGCCGAGCAGCCCGCCGTCGCCGCCTCCGACGTTGTTGACGAGCAGGTCCAGTTCGCCCACGTCGGAGAGGGCCTGTTCGACGAGGTTCGCCGGGCCGTCCGGTGTGGACAGGTCGGCGGTGCGGCCGATCGCGCCGGTCGCGGCGAGTTCCGGCGTGATCGTGCGCGCCGCGGCGACGACCCGCACGCCTTCGGAGGCGAGCGCGGACACGACCGCCAGCCCGATGCCGCGGCTGGCGCCCGTCACGAGCGCGGTCTTCCCGGTCAACTTCAGGTCCATGCTCCGACTCCCTGTTGCATCAATGGTGATGCGGCAGACGATATAGATGCGACATAGATGTCGCAAGTAACTGGCGAACTAGTACTCCCGTGTAGTGTTTCGGTGGTTCTGGGAGGTGGTTGTGGCGCGAGCGATGCGTGCGGACTCCGAGCGGACCGCGCTGGGGATCCTGGAGGCGGCCGAACGCGTGCTCCGCGAGGACCCGGCGGCGTCGATGGGGCAGATCGCCGAGGCGGCCGGGGTCGCGCGCACGACGGTGCACCGGCGCTTCGCCAGCCGGGAGGCGCTGGTGGAGGCGATGACCACCTGGGCGGCCGAGCAGTTCCGCGACGCGGTCGAGGCCGCGCGCCCGGCCGGTGCGCCGCCGCTGGTCGCGCTGCACCAGGTCACCGCGAACGTGTTGCGGGTGAAGGTCGACTGGGGCTTCGCGATGAGCCGGGCGGTCGCCGGCGAGGTCGCGCGCATCCACGACGAGGTGCGGCGGGCCTGCATCGGGCTGATGGAACGCGCCAGGGACGCCGGCGTGCTGCGCGCGGACGTCGACCTGGAGTGGGTGCGGCGGGTTTACTACGCGCTGATCCACGAGGCCGCCGAGCAGGGCAAGGCGGGCGCCGACACCGACGAGATGGCCGCGCTCGTCGTGGATACCCTGCTGAAAGGCGTTGGCGCGTAGCGGATTCGCGTCAGCTGCGGTCCGACTTGCCGTGGCAGCACGGCCGCAGCCGCGTGGTGGTCCACGGGGTCAGCAGCCGGGCGAGGTTCCGCCAGAACTGCTCCGGCCGGTCGCGGACGCGTTGTGCGTCGTTCGCGGGCCGGTCGTTCGGGTCCGTCGCCAGTCCGTCGATGATCGCCAGATCGATCCGGGCGTTCACAGCTCCACCCCCGTCGCTGCGCATGTGCCAACAGTGACGGTACCGGTCACATTCCGTTGCGGGGAGCGGATTTTCGCATATCACTCGCATGGCCGTGCCGGGTCGCGCGGCTCGTCACGCCCCGTGTGCCACGAGGCGCGCGAACGGGCCGCCCGTCCGGCGGGAATCGCCTGATCGATTTAGTGTCGAGTTCCAACGAAATGATATCGGAGCGATGTGATCCGCCCCACTGTGCGGTACTGTCCGGCTGCTGTCGCAAGTGTGGTGGTTGTCGTTCGACTTTGTTGGGTCTGGAGGTGGCGTGGCGGTGTTCCTAGCCAAGGGTCAGCTGCTGGATGCCAACGCGGTGGATTTCGCGTTGTTGGCGTTGTACTTCGTTTTCGTGCTGGGTATCGGGTATCTGGCGCGGCGTGCG